>CAYOLA010000064.1:0-15232 GCA_964404735.1 uncultured Bacteroidales bacterium | reverse complement strand
CCGGCCAGGAAATTGGGCTGGTTGGCCACAATGCCCACCGTAATGCCGTCAAATCGGGCCAGGCCGGTGATGATATTTCGTGCATAATTGCGCTGGATTTCGAGGAATTCGCCATTGTCGGTGATGGAATGAATAATATCCAGCATGTCGTAAGGCAGGTTGGGGTCTTCGGGGACCACCTCATTCAAAAAATCCTCTTTCCTGTTGAAGGGATCATTGCATTCGATCACGGGCGGTTCTTCGAGGTTGTTCGAAGGCAGGTAGCTGACCAGTTTCCGTATCAGCAGCAGCCCTTCCTCTTCATGGGCGGCAATAAAGTGTGCGACCCCCGACTTGCTCCCGTGCACCTGTGCGCCGCCGAGGTCTTCGATGGAAATGTCTTCACCGGTCACGGTTTTGGTCACCTTGGGCCCGGTCACGAACATATAACTGTTGTTCTCGCTCATGATGATGAAGTCGGTAAGGGCGGGCGAATAGACCGCGCCGCCGGCGCAGGGTCCGAAAATGGCCGATATCTGGGGGATAACGCCGGAGGCGAGGATGTTCCTTTCAAAGATCTCGGCATAACCTGCCAGGCTCCTTACACCCTCCTGTATACGGGCACCGCCGCTGTCGTTGATGCCGATCACCGGTGCGCCCACCTTCATGGCCTGATCCATGATCTTGCACACTTTCAGGGCATTGGTTTCCGACAGCGAGCCGCCGAAAACCGTAAAATCCTGGGAATATACATATACCAGCCGCCCGTCGATGGTGCCATGTCCCGTAACAACACCGTCGGCAAGGTATTGTTCCTCTTCCAGGCCAAAGTCGTGGCTGCGGTGGCTCACAAACATGTCGTATTCCTCAAAGCTTCCCTCGTCGAGCAACATGCTGATCCGCTCGCGTACAGAATACTTTCCTTTCTGATGCTGCGCATCGATCCGCTTTTGCCCTCCTCCGAGCCTGGCCTCCTCACGCTTGTTGAGCAGTTGCTGTATCTTGTTTACAAAAGTCATCATGGGTATGATCCTGATAGTTTATTCCTGTTCTTTATTTTCGCAGAATTCGGTGAGCACGCCAAATGTCGACTTTGGATGCAGAAAGGCGATGTGCAAGCCTTCGGCGCCTTTTCGCGGCTTCCGGTCGATCAGTTGTATGCCTTTTGCTGCCGCTTCTTCGAGGCGCTCTTCCAAATTCTTAACCGCAAAGGCAATGTGATGGATGCCCTCACCGCGCTTTTCAATGAATTTGCCGACAGGCCCTTCGGGATCGGTCGACTCGAGCAGTTCGATCTTGGTCTGGCCCAGCATAAAAAAAGCCGTCTTCACTTTCTGGTCTTTAACCTCTTCAATGGCATAACATTCGAGGCCAAGAACATCCTCATAAAAGGAGATGGCCTCTTTCAGGTTCTTCACGGCTATGCCAATATGCTCAATATGAGTTGGTTTCATATAAAATATTGTTTTGTGAAATTTTTCACAAAGGTATGTTTTTTTATTGCAAAAAAAAGAACAGGCGCCGGAATTTTTATCACGACGCCTGTAAATAAACAATTGTTCAGAATTCCTCACCGGGAGGGAAAATCCACCCTGAGCACCATTTGAACCGGCACGGCATTGCCCGATTTCCTTTCAATCTTCCAGTGGCGGTCGGTCAGGGCTATCAGCCGGAGGACTTCCGCTTCAAGTGAGGGATGTGTACTGTATAACAACTGTACATCGCTCACACGGCCCTCTTCATCAATATTGAATTTAACATAGGCATAGGCTTGCGTATGGTTTCCGGTAAAGGAATCCGGTAACGAAATCCGTTCACTGAAAAAGGCTTCGATTCCGGAGGGATGGCCGGTAAATACAGCTGCTTCATTCTGTTGCTGCAAACCAGGAGAGGGGTTGGCATCTTCATGCACGCAGGGTAATTCCATGCGGTAATTCAGGCTGCTTTCCGCATCACGCAGGCTTGCAGTTCCCGATTTCCGGCCGCCCTGACTGCCATAATATCCGTATGACCCGGCGGCGCCCACCGCATTATTGCTCACACCCTGTGGCAGTGGCAGGACCTGGCTGACCGTGGTAAATCCCCCGTCGGCATTTCTGACCTGGTTATCAATGGCAACAAAGGAAGTGTAGGCTGTGAGCAACTGGTACTTCAGGCCCAGGGCGGTAACCTCGTTTACCCGTGAAGCGGAATTGCTTTCCGACGCTGCCAGGTCGTCGAGTTTGCGGATCCTTTCACGTGCCCACAGGTATTTCAGCGCCACATTGTTTTCTGAGGAGACAGCATCGCCCACGTCGAGTGTCTGAACATGCAAGCCTTCTCCGCTCCTTCCCGAGATCCGGATCTTCCCGGCAGGCTTGCCTTTCCATTTGCCGTATATCAGCAATGGCCTTTCGGCAAAGACATCGGCAAAAGCAAGTGGTTCTGTATCGTAGGCATCGAAACCATCAAAGCTCAGATTGATATTTGTCAGTACCGGGGCGGAAATATAATTCCTGAATTGTTCTGCCAGGACATCCGCTTCGGCCTGCGAAGCGGCCACGAAAGGCGTTCCTTTCCCGGCAGCAGCCATGCCTTCAATGATATACCGGTTAACCGAAGATCCTATCCCGAAGGGGAAGAAGTTTGCCCGGCCCAGGCTGGACCCGATCAAGCCGAAAGCTTCCCTTTCAACGCTCACATATCCGTCGGTAACGATGACGAAAGTCCGGGCAAAATCTTCGGTCCCTTCCAGGGCCAGTGCCCTTCGGAGGGCAGGGAGCAACTCGGTACCGCCTCCCCCCTGCTGGCTGTCGATAAATTCGATGCCTTTGCGGATGTTGCCTGGGGTTGCTTCGGCCGATTTGTCAAAGAGCAGGCTTGATCCGCCCGCGAAGAGCAGGATGTTGAAACGGTCGGCCGGGCTGAGGTTTCCCAGCAGGTTTTTCATCAGTTCTTTGGAAACATCGAGCGGAAACCCGTACATCGAACCCGAAACATCAACAATAAAAACGTATTCGCGCGGCGGCATCTGATCCGGTGAAGGGCGGGCAGGCGGCTGTACCATGGCCAGGAAAAAGTTTTCCTCCTCATCCTCGAAAAGGAGCAAGCCGGATTCGATCCTGCCCCCGGCCAGCCGGTAGCGCAGAACCAGATCCCGGTTACCCGAAAAGGCCTGTCCTTCCTTTAATTTCACCCGTGCCGTGGCCGGATCGTCAAAGCTGATATCCATGCTGTGTGTGGCGCAGCCCAGCTCCTGCAGGGGCATTCCCGCGTTGATCTGGGCTTCGAAATCAAAGCTATAGAGGGGGTTTTCGCCTTCGGCGGTATATGGGGTTTTTACCCAGTTGCCGGCAGCGGTAATATCTTCCGTGTTTCCCGCATAGCGGGGGCCCACCACCGTGGGATACACAAAGGCATAGACCCCTGCTTCGGGAATGAGGAGCTCGGCATAGCTCATCTCCACCTTTATGATGTCGCCCGGTATAATGTTGGCCACATGCATGCTGAAGACATTCGGGCGTTCCTGTTCGAGCAGGGAAGCATTCATGCCGTTGTCGCGGGCCTGTTCATAATCCTCACGGGCTTTGGCCCTTTCTTCGATCCTTGCTTCGATTACCCGCTCGCCGATGGTCATCTTCATGCGGTAAAGGGCAGCCCTTGTCGATGCCGGGAACACGTAAATGGCCTCCAGCGGATGCGTTCCCGTATTTTTGTATACCTGTGTGATGTCGACATTGGCGATCACCCCGGCAATGCGCACCCGGGCGCCCGTTGATTCAAGCACCACCATTCTCTCAGGGCCCGCCTCATGACCGGGTATGTAAAAATAGGGCGACAGGCTTTTGTCGTCTTCGCCGCCGGGCCGGGCAAATGCCGTCAGGCACAGCATGGCGGGTAACAGCAGCATGGATGCACGGAGGGCATGGATCAGGGGATTCATCATTTTTGTTTTCATGGCAAAGTCATTTAGGTTAAAATTCTGTTGCTTTAACAGGATGATGCATGCCATGGGAGGATTCCACAATTTTCTCCGGCCCGCCGGAACACATTAAAGGAGGAGCATTGATATCATGCCGGGAAGAGCCCTGTAACAGGCTGGTTCCGGCATCCGAAAAAAGCCTGTTCCAAAAGGGGGGCGGATGCATGAAATATTTATTATTTTTGCCAACTCTTAGTGTTAATAAAATAACAAAACAATAAATCAACGGATATGAAGAACATTTTGATCATCGGAACGGCCGGACAGATCGGTTCGGAACTGGCCATGCGTTTGCGCGAGATCTATGGCGCCAATAATGTAGTAGCGGGATACCGCAAGACCATGCCCACGCAGGACGTGGTGGAGTCGGGGCCCATGGAAATGGTTGATGCCACCATGCCCGAACGCATCGTGGAGGTGGTGAAGAAATATAAGATCGACACCATCTATAACCTGGCCGCATTGTTGTCGGCCGTGGCCGAAGAAAAACCCCAGGCTGCCTGGAATGTAGGGGTGAACGGCGTATACAATGTACTCGAGGTTGCCCGCGAGCATGGTTGTGCGGTCTTCTTCCCGAGCTCCATCGGCGCCTTCGGGCCCACCACCCCGCTTGACGACACCCCTCAGGACACCATACAGCGCCCCAACACCATGTACGGGGTGACCAAGGTGGCCGGCGAACTGCTGAGCGACTATTACCACAAGCGTTTCGGTGTGGATACCCGCGGACTGCGTTACCCGGGCATCATCTCCAACGTTACCCTGCCGGGTGGCGGCACCACCGACTATGCCGTTGAGATCTTCTATGAAGCAGTAAAACATAAGAAGTTCACCTGCCCGCTGCCTGCCGGCACCTTCCTCGACATGATGTACATGCCCGATGCGCTCGATGCCGCCATCGACCTGATGGAAGCCGACCCCACGAAGCTTATCCACCGCAATGCCTTCAACGTAACGGCCATGAGCTTCGACCCCGAGATCATTGCGACAGAGGTGAAAAAGCATATTCCTGATTTCGTAATGGAATACGATCCCGACCCGGTGAAAAAGGCCATTGCCGACACCTGGCCCAATAAGATGGACGACAGCGCCGCCCGCGCCGAGTGGGGCTGGGACCCGAAATACACCCTTCCGGTAATGACCGAAGACATGCTGAAGGTGATCGGGGAGAAGCACGAAAAAGGGCTTATCTAGCAGTGGAAATCTGAAATCTGATATTTGAAAGACGAAATTTGAAGTATTTTCAATATTTCAAAATTCAGAATTCAGATTTCAAGTTTCAGATATCTTGCGTAATAGGTACAGATGCTGTATCTTTGCACGCCAAAATCGGATGATATTCGATTGGGCCCCGTAGTTCAATGGATAGAATAGAGGTTTCCTAAACCTTAGATACAAGTTCGATTCTTGTCGGGGCTACAAAAAAAATGAGGCTCGATGCCTCATTTTTTTTGCATTGTCCATTCTGCATTGCAACGCCCTTCGGGCTCATTTCACATGTTCCATTTATAGCCAAAGCAAGCAGTCCCTCTCCTCCGCATGTTTTAATGGCTTAAGTTGTCGCCCTGAGCCCCTCTATTTTCTCGGGATAAACTCCGTTGAAGGGTGCAACATCACCCCTGAAGAGGGAAACTGCCTGAGGTCGTTTGTTAAGGTGTTTGATGAGGTGTTCTATGGCTACCTTCAGGAGATCGATTAGGCGATCTGTCCCAATTAATATTGCAGATTGATGTATGTTTTCTTACCTTTGCTCTGCAGAAGATTACCATACACCCAATAATCACATCATGAATAAAAAGATTTTTAGCTTCATTAAGACACTTCTTACTTTGAAGGTTTTCATTTCAACAATTACCATCATCTTATATTCAGCAAGTATCCTTCAGGCTCAATGCCCAGATAATATCTTTGTATCTACACAAGCTGAGATTGATGCATTCCCATTAGACTATCCGAATTGTACTGAAGTTGAAGGAATAATTGCTATTGACAATGGAAGTGATGTAACTAATTTGGATGGATTTAGCAATATTGAAACGATCGGTGGCGAACTGCTAATTAGGGACTGTCCGCTACTAACGAATGTGGATGGACTATCCAATCTTACTTATATTGGATTGGGAATCGAAATATATACATGTGATGTATTGCAAAACCTTAACGGATTATCGAATCTGACATTCTACAATGGTTTCTCTATTCACATGTGTGATTCGTTAGAAAATTTACATGGACTTGAAAACATCGCATCTTCACCAACTATGTTTAATGTAAGTCTTTGTGAATCAATAACTGAACTTACTTCATTTCCGAACTTAAGCTTTGTAAATGGGGATGTAGGATTAAGCGGATTACCATCATTAACGAGTTTGTCAGGTCTTGAGAATTTAGATTCCATTGCTGAAGCGTTTTTCTTAGGTGACAATACATCATTGACAAATGTAGATGGATTGGAAGGGCTTATATCAATTGGATGGGACTATCAAATATTTAGAAATTACAATCTTGAAAACCTGGAAGGGCTAAGTGGCTTACAATCAATAGGATGGGATCTTCAAATTAATAAGTGCAATGCATTAACTTCATTATCAGGGTTGGACAGCTTACAATATGTAGGCAGAAACCTTATGATTGATGAGAATAATTCCCTCCAAACCCTTGCGGGTATAGACAACATTGAAGCTGAGTCAATAGAGAACCTGAGCATCACATACAACCCTCAGCTATCAACCTGCGAGGTGCAGAGTATTTGTGATTACCTTGCAAGTCCCAACGGTGATATACAGATATACGTGAATGCTCAAGGTTGTAATAATAGTGTCGAGGTAGAAGAAGCTTGTACTGTTGGCATCCCTGATGAGCAATCATATCCACAGCTATCAGCCTACCCCAACCCCTTCACCACCTCCACCACCCTTGAGTACGAATTATATACAATATGCAATATACAATATACAGTATACAATATGATGGGAGAAGTGGTTTATCAGACAGAACCAAACGAGCTCACGCCCGGGCGTCACACCATCACCTGGTCACCCGGTCATTTGCCGGCCGGATTGTATTACGGGGTGCTGAGGAGTGAGGAAGGGGTGAGTGTGGTGAAGATGGTGAAAGAATAATGAATAATGAACAGAGGAACAAGGAACATCGAACAAGGAATAAGAATATGAACATTGAAGTGTTCCTTTCCGCCAATCTTCAATCTCAAATCATCATTCCCAATCTTCAATAATCACTAATCATTAGGATCTCATTACTCACCAAAGCCGGCAGGTAAAATCCATCATCCTTCCTCGCGCTCCGAAGCTTTAGCGAAGGAGCAACCCCCCATCGGCTGCACATTCGTCTGTTAATTCTTACTATTTCCCGACACTATTCGCGAGAGCTTCTCGATGATTAATTGATACCTTTCAGTTTGTATCGCTGGATTTAAATTTCCAAGAATAGCTTCCTTCATCGCTGGAATATCAAGGAAACCTTTGAACTCATTTCTGAGATAATCCAATACCTCGCTGCTGGCGTTATCAATTATTTCAACTATATCGGAATTATTGTCTAAGATGTAAACAATGTCCTCAATATCCTGACTGGTTCTTGGATCCTTTTCTCCACGATCATGATATGCTGCAAATTTTGCGGCAAGAAAATAGGGTAGAGGCATTATAAATATTTGTTGATCGGCTATTTCATATGGTATTCGGTTTTTAAATCCATCTTTAAACCATGGATTTGCAGGAGCCCATCCGATTGCCTTCGTTGACATCACATCAACCTTGATATTTTTATACCTGAATCTGCATATCACATCATCCTCGAATGTTTGCTTGAAACCTTTTCTTTGTAAATCTTGTCTCAAAGTTTCCAATTCTCCCAAACTTGCAATTTCCAGACTAATATCAATATCTTTTGTCGGTCGGACATCCTCGGCAGCAGGATCATTTATATACAGACTAACCACTGCACCACCCACATATATAACCTTATCACTAAGCTCAGCAAGGCCATTCGCTACAGTTTTGATAATGTCCTTGTTAATCTGCGTGTTCTTCAGCATATTCTTTTCCTTAATTCATTAATTGCAATTTGAATCTCCCTGGCTTTACCAATCCGTATCGCATCAGTAAGGGCAAGCAATTCATATAGTTCCTGGTCTTGAATACATGCCTTTGGAACTGCCGGGTGCAGGGGTTCAATGGACTGGCCCCTGACATTGCCTACAGCAGATGGCCAGACAATATGCTCAGAACTACTGATTATATCAGATAATGGCTTAGCTGAAAAGGCAGTTGCCATACCCCTCAATAAAGCTCCCGGACGTTGCGGATATGCGTATTTGATCCCATATTGCAGGAATTCCAGTAGTGCCTCAGACATCAATGTCTTTTTATCAGAAGCGATTAATCCTGCAATCAGAGACCTGTTTAAACTTTCACTCACTTCACTTGCACTGATATATAAGCTATGAGCAATATCCTTCATTAACCATTGCTTGTTTTTGAAGGTCGAAATTTTAAGCAATATCACAATATCCTGAGGTCGCATTCCGATGTGCTTTTTCATCTTTTTTCTTGCAAATGTAATAATAAATTCGCGATTCGCGAATTAAGAATTTTACTGAAATATTATGAACACCCTGACGATTTTAACAGCTGTTGCTTGATTATTCGCTAATAATCAGAAATAGATCCTAAGACCCCGCCCCTTTAGGACAAAACAGCCTGCGATCGTATGCAAGGTTATTTGCCAGGGTGTTTTATGGCTGCATTCAGGAGATCAAGTAGCGATCCATGCAGGAAAATATTGCAGATCGCTGTATATTTTCTTATCTTAGCTGAATAGAGAGTTACGATACACAGCACGAATAGTGAAAATGAAACAAGGAATCAGAATAAGAACGGTTGCCCTGCTATGGATTCTGCTATCGGCAGTTTCATCCATTCAAGCACAATCCGCAGGTGATATTGACACTTTATCAGAATGGAGAGTAGACTTTGAATGGTATGATGCTTACTACACTACTTATAAGTTTTATCGGTTCTATATTTCAGGAGATACAGTTATAAATTCTCAGTACTATTACAAGGTCTACCTATCAGGCTATTGGTACGATGATTATGGCAGTCCTCCATATGTGTTTCACTATTACAATCATGAATTATCAAATATGATACGTGAGGAAGATGATAAATGGCATGTGTGGAGTGGAGTTGATAAGTTATTATATGACTACAGAATGGAGGTTGGAGATACCGTAAATTCATCTGCAAATGGGATGGGTACTATCATAACTGTGGATAGCATTGATGAGATATTGATTGATGGAGAATGGAAGAAAAGATTTCATTTACAGTTGCATTGTTCTTTTTGTGGTGGGGCAGAGTATATTATCGAAGATATTGGGGCTACAACAGGCTTGTTTAACCACTTAACATACTATACTACATATTCTGAATTAATCTGCTTTGCCAAAGATGGAGTGTCGCTGTGGGGAGCATCAACTGAGGATTGTGATTTGGCTGTAAGCATTGAAGAAATTGAAAATGCAATAAGGATATCCGCCTACCCCAACCCCTTCACCACCTCCACCACCCTTGAGTACGAATTATATACAATATGCAATATACAATATACAGTATACAATATGATGGGAGAGATGGTTTTTTATTCTCAGGAAAACATGCTGCCTCCCGGGCGTCACACCATCACCTGGTCTCCCGGTCATTTGCCGGCCGCATTGTATTACGGGGTGCTGAGGAGTGGAGATAGGGTGTCTGTTGTAAAACTGATTAAGCAATGAAAAAAGTCATTATCATTTTCTTCCTGTCGGGATGGACGTTTATGCTCTATTCCCAATCCTGCCTTCCTGAGGGGATTACTTTCACCTCTCAGTCGCAGATTGATAGTTTTCCAATAATGTATCCGGGATGCACCGAGATCAAAGGTGATCTGACAATCGAAACGGGTAACATTGCTAATCTTAACGCTCTTATATCTATTACAAAAATCTGTGGGGATCTTGAAATTCGACATACAACATTGCTAAACAGTTTATCAGGCCTGGATAACCTTCAAGTCATACTTGGCTTCCTCGACATTTATAACAACTCTGGTCTTACCAGTCTGGACGGATTGAATGGAATAAAAATGATCGGAACAGGTGTTTTTATTGAACAGAATTCTTCATTATCAAACCTTCATGGATTGAACAATCTCGAAAGAGTTGAAGAGCGATTTTTTATCTGGGATAATGATGCCCTGGTATCTTTGGATGGATTGCATATGCTGGGTTTTATCGGCACTTCATTCGAAATACGAAAAAATGATGCCCTCGAAAACATAGATGCTCTGCAGGTACTGGATTCAATTGTAGAGGGAATCCTGATCCGTGAAAACTCATCTCTTACTAACATAATGGGATTGAATGCGCTCGTGTATACCGGGGGAGGTGTTGATATTGGGCTTAATCCGCAGCTAAACAGTTTGCATGGACTTGAAAACCTTAGTGTTGTCGGGCATGAATCGGGCATATGGGGATTGGGGATCTATGGTAATGACAAATTATCTGATTTATCAGGTCTTGATAATATGGTAGTTATAAAAAGCGGATTGTTTATCCATGGCAATTATATGATAGAAGACCTCAACGGACTACAAAACCTTATATCGATCGGGGGCTCATTGTCAATAACGGATAATCCTGCCCTTACCAGTCTTGATCAACTGATCCAGTTGACGACGATTGGTTCATCAATGAGCATTGAAGGAAATACAAGCCTGATGAGTTTATCGGGATTAGATAATATTGCTGCATCCAGTATAACAAACCTATATGTTAGGGAGAACGATTCATTACATGAATGTGAGGTGAAAAGTGTATGCGATTACCTTGCTGATCCCAATGGCTATATTATTATAGAAACCAACACATCTGGATGCAATTCACAAACCGAAGTTGAACTTGCCTGTGAATCCCAGGGCATTTCACAATTAGTATCAGCTTCTCATCTATCCGCCTACCCCAACCCCTTCACCACCTCCACCACCCTTGAGTACGAATTATATACAATATACAATATACAATATACAGTATACAATATGATGGGAGAGATGGTTTTTTATTCTCAGGAAAATATGCTGCCTCCCGGGCGTCACAAAATCACCTGGTCGCCCGGTCATTTGCCGGCCGGATTGTATTACGGGATGCTGAGGACTGAGGATGGGGTGAGTGTTGTGAAGATGTTGAAACAGTAAATTAATGGTTGAGTATCGTATAAATAATTTGCGATTCGCGAATTGAAAATTCATTGCAAATTGAAGTGTTCCTTTCCGCCAATCTTCACTCACAATTCTTCATTCCCAATCTTCACTAATCTCTAATCATTAGGATATCATCACTCACCAAAGCCGGCAGGTAAAAGGCAAAGCCTTTATGTTTCCTTTTTCTGGTCTGATGCGGTAACAATATGTGACCGCATCCTTTCCCATTCATCCGTTGTCAATTGAAACATGAATGTTGGCGTGAATCGCTTCATGTTTCCTTGCACTGCCTGGTTCAGGGCTTTGGTTTCAACCATTTACAGTTCGGCCGGTTGGAAATCAGGCATGACTTTTACCTTGCGGATTTCATGGATGCGTGATTCGATCTTTTGCAAATGCACAGAAAATATTATTATCAGGATATGTCTGTTAATACCCGGAATGCTGATATGCCGCACATTTTCCCGGGATGAGCCGGGAATATTACTTAAAAACAGTGATGGCAACATCCCTGAAAAATGCTCATCAGTCATTGATAACATTAAAATAACATTCCCATAAACATCATATGACATTTCCTTAATATCTTTGCCTTCCCAAAGCCTGAGAGGGATATAACACCTCTTAACTATAAAATATCAATGACCAAATGAAAAAACTGACCTTAATCACCGGTCTGCTTTTGGCTTGCAGGTTTCTGACGGCCCAAAATGCCTGGATCAATGAGTTTCATTACGACAATGACGGGACCGATGTGGGTGAATTCATTGAAGTGGTGATCGAGAACCCCGGCAGTTACGATCTTTCGGATTTTTCTGTCGTTCTCTATAATGGCGCCAACGGATCACAATACGATAGCGACGAGCTGAGCACTTTCACTGTTGGAAGTACGGAAGGAGACTTTACTTTCTATTACCTGGATTATCCCTCCAATGGTATCCAAAACGGTAATCCTGACGGACTTACCCTGGCATACCAGGGGACATTGATCCCGGGGCAGTTCCTGAGCTATGGGGGTACTTTCACCGCCATCGGAGGTGTAGCTGACGGAGAGACCTCTGTTGATATCGGCGTTCAAGAAGGAAGCAGCACCCCCGTAGGCCATTCCCTTCAATTAACGGGAACAGGAACCCAGTACTCCGACTTTAGCTGGCAGCCGCCAGCGCCAAATACAAAAGGAGCGCTTAACAACGGGCAGTCATTCGGCATCCCTTCCACGGTGGCCAACCCCACCGCTTTCACTGCAACAGCAGCCAGCAGCGGGCAGATCGACCTGAGCTGGAACCTCAACGGTAACGGGGATGATGTGATGGTGGCCTTTAATACCAACAGTACCTTTGGCACACCTGCCGGTGGGAGTACCTATGCTGTTAACGACCCCATACCGGGCGGAGGCACCGTGATCTGCAACGGATGCGGCACTTCCGCCAGCCATACAGGGCTTAACCCATCAACACAATATTTTTACCGGGCCTGGTCGGTTGATGGTTCCGCTAATTATTCCAGCGGTGTTTCGGATAATGCCACAACCTATGCTGCCGGATCGGTTTCCCCCGGAGATATTATCATCACGGAGATCATGAAAGATCCTGCCGATGTATTAGATAATGCAGGTGAATGGCTCGAGATATTCAATACCACGGCCACAGACATCGACATTAACGGCTGGACTATCAGCGATGACGGCACCGACAGCCATACCATCAGCAGTGGCGGCCCGCTTATGGTGCCTGCAGGCGGGTTCCTTGTCCTGGGAAGAAGTACTGTGACTGCCACCAATGGCGGCGTACCGGTCGATTATGCCTATGGGTCTGATATTACCCTTGCCAATGGCGACGACGAGCTTATCCTGACCACTCCGGCAATGGTTGAAATCGACCGTGTTGAATATGATGACGGAACAAACTGGCCGGACCTGACAGGCAAATCCATGATCTTTATTGGCCTGCCATCCGAAGACAACAACCTCGGATCGCTGTGGATCGAGTCCTATACCCGCGAGGCGGGATACACCACAAATACAGAAAATGACCTGGGATCGCCAGGCACCAACGGCCTCTTCCAGAACCTGATCACCACCACCACCTGGACCGGGACAGGCAACTGGAGTGCGGGTAACCCGCCTGCCGGAGCGGCGGCCAACTGGAGCAGCGGTTCTCCCGGCAAACATGTGGATGTGATCATCAATGGTTCGGTCACTATTGATCTGCCAACCGGCTCATTGCAGGCGAGCTGCGGAAACCTGACGGTGGAGGCAGGGGGTTCACTAACGGTGGATACAAACAACGGCATCACCGTGAACGGGATACTGACCGAAAATGGCGGCACGATCACACTGGAAAGCGGCGCTGCCGTAGATGTTGAATAGGAGATTCACTCCTGTGGAATACACCTGATACCCAAGCCCGGGCGGCACTTCCCCCCCATGACTTCCGCCGGCTCAGAATAAATTCCCTTCTGAGCGCAGACGGTATCTGTCAGCTTTTAACTATATTTGTAAGTTCAACAAACCCTAACACCATGTCACTGATCAACAAAACAAGCATCAGGGCGCTGGCAAAATCGCTCGATATGAGGATCAGCACCGGTTCATACGACGCTGTGGAAGACAGGCTCAGGATAATCCTGGAAACGGCAGCGAAAAAAGCCCGTTCGAAAAAGCGCAAAACCATCCTGAAAAGAGATTTTCAGCATGAGCCAAACCTCTTTACCCTCGAATAGGAAAGTCATTGCTTTCCGGAGACCCGAAACGGCACAATGATAAAGACGATTTAATGATCATATAAACGACGCAATAAATGAAAAAAACATCTTTCTTATACGCTATTGCCATCTCCCTTGCCATGGCCTTCCTTTTCTCCTGCAGCTCACCCGAATCCAGGCTCACGGGCAGGTGGATCACCGAGCGCGTCGATGCAGAAATTGACTCAGTAAAGGCAAACCTCGAAAGCGTTGACCGCGCCATTGCCTCCACCCACACAACAAAATTTGTGCTCAACGAAGACCACACCATGGCGCTAAGCATCGACGGGTTTACACACGATGCCTTCTGGACCTACGACAATAAAACGGATATCATCAGCTTCAGGCTCGACGCCGATAAATTCGGCGATCCTATCGAGCTCGGAATCTACCAGGACGACCGCATCGTATACACCAGCAAAGTGAAACACGGAAGCATTACAGCGGTTTATGTAAAGGAATAAGCATACAGGATAATCCCGCCCCGGGCATTTAAGATTCGATCACGGGTATCCTGTGGGTTTGTTCAACCAGCAGTTTCCATTCTCTACACTTCGCAAATCTAATACAACCAAACAAGGCTTGTTGCTTTCAAACTTATTCTTTCGCCTCAAAGGCAATGGTATAGAAAATGGCTTCCATCTGCCTGATAAAATTCCGTTTCAGGTCGCCGGGATTATAAACATAACCATCGAGGGTGATCAGTCTTTCGCTTTGCGGGTCAAGGAAGGTAAAACTGATAAAGGGGCCGCCCATAAAGTCGTTCCTGACCATCCAAAGCCCCCTGGTTTCCACTGCAAAGCCGGCGGCAAAATCATCTTTCCGGGTAAACAGGGGGTCGATAATTCCTGTTGACACAGCCATAAAGGAGCCGGGGCTGGGTCCTTCTATGTGGATGGCGGTGAGCGAATCCCTTCTGATCAGAATATTACTGCCCGAAAAAGCGGAGGTGTCGGTATAGGGTTCGGTATGGATCAGTATCCCCAGTTCCACATCCTGTTTTACCTTATGCATGCTTTGCCGCAACCACATAAACTGATCACTCTCGGCAGCCACCACAAATCCGCCGGGTATCTGTATGCTGAATCCGAATTTGCGGGCAATCCGGTTGACCAGGCTCACACTGCGGGCCATCTTGAATTGTTCATTGGTACGCCTGATCTCGAGTTCGTTGAAGGCCTTCAGAAAAGCTGTTTTGTGCTCCTGAAAGGCCTGCAGGAAGGCCAGGGTATCGGGAGCCGTGATCTTGATGACCCGTTGCGGCACCGACCAGTAATCGCTGCGCGTTTC
>CAYOLA010000063.1:0-5243 GCA_964404735.1 uncultured Bacteroidales bacterium | reverse complement strand
GATCTTCAGTTCGCGCAGGCTGTCGTTGTAAGTGGAGCCGGATACGGCAATCACATGGCTGCCCGAATTCCTGATGAAGCGCAATCCCTTTTCGGCATTGGAAATGTTTACCGGGGTGTGGTATTGGGGGAAATAGCGGTGTGTAAAGTCATGAATGGTGGTCAGCAGGGGTGTTTTTGTCTTCCTGAAGGGATAATAATGTTGTTTCAGCGGCAGGTGGATGAGGTCGTAATTGCGGAATTCCTTTTCGGCTTTCGGCACGACGAATAACTGCCTGAGGTTGCTGTACAACAATATCATCCGGCCAATAACAAAGCGCAGGGCCAGGTAGGCGAGATGCAGGCTGCCCAGTATCAACCGTTTAAAGAACAGGTAGATATTATGAAAGATTCGGATATTGTTCCGGTGCAACCAGGCTGCAAAGGATGAAGGAACCACTGTGATCAGCGCTCGTTCGATGCGGTCGGTAAGCGGGCGCCGGGCCTGTTGTTTTTCAGGTTTTTTCTTAAGGTCGGCACTGCTGAAAGGGTTGAATATCTTGTCTTTGAATTCCGACAGCGGGTAAATGTTATTCTTAATAAAGAGGTCGATCTCCCAGCGTGAGTCGGGGTTTTCAGTGACCTGGGAAAGCATCTTCAGCAGGTCGACCTGGTAGCGTTTCACCCCGTCGTTGTCGGGCAGCACCACCTTGTCGGCTTCCATGAGGATGCGGTATTTTTCCTGTACGGGGACTTCCCGGGCGAGGCCCAGTTTTTCGATCACACGATAATCCAGATCCCTGTCGGGCATCGCCGGCGTGCCGTCGTAACGGTAACCCAGGCTTTCCATGGTTTCGCCATGCAGGCTCCAGAAAAGATCGTGAAGGTCGGCGGGCATTTCTTCTTTCCAGCTTCCTGCCCTGCCTTTCCGGAAATTCTTTCTGGCCAGTTCTTTTTTCTCTTCTTCGCTGATAGGCCGGTCGCGCCCGCTGCCGTATTTTGGCAGGCCGAACTTCATGTCGCTGAATGAGGGAAGCTTTTTGGGATCGGGTTCCGGCAATTCGATGATGCCGCGCAGCCTTTCGGCCTGCCCGATCGGGTCGGTGAGCAGGTCTTCGTAACGGATGAGAATGGAGGCCCTTTCGGTCCATTTTTTTACGTTGACCGACCATCCACCGAAGAAACTGCCTTTTTCGGCATGGATGGCTGCCCGCAGGTTTTCGAGGTAATCGGAACCCGGGGCGACAATATCCCTGCGGTGATGGGCGATGGAGCACAGCGCATCACGGCCGTCGCGGATGATGTATACGGCGGGGATGTCTTTGCCGGAGGGTTCCAGCTCATCCGGCAGCAGGTGGGTCTTCACCAGCGGGTAGCTTTCGTAATGATCGTCCAGCAGATAATCGGGGTCTTTATGAAAGGTGCTCGATTCCAGTCCGTACACTTCATAAAGGATATTCCTGAAAAAGGTATTCCCCGACCGGGGGAAAGATGCCAGCCAGATCATCATCGGATATTTTCTTTTCTTTGTTCCCTCAGCCTGAGGGCTTCTTCGTAGAGTTCCATGTCGAGTGCATTCAGTTCGCGGATCTCCCGCAGGGTATCTTCGTCTACTTCCCTTTTCTGTGGCGTCACGTTTACCCGGTAATCCGGGAACTTCTCAAATCCGAGCAGGGCCATCAGGTCGGCCAGGTCTTCCCGGTAATGCTCATGTATGCCCACAAAACGGAACTGTTCGAGCGGCATGCCGTCGAGAAACTTGTACATGCGGTTCCGGCTGATCTCATTCCTGGCGTATTCGATCAGGCTGCGCTGCATTTTGGCAAGGATGTTTAGCCCTTTTTTTTCTTCCTGCAGTTCGTTTGCCAGCACCCCGGCCAGGTAATAGTAGTTGGAGACTACCCTTTCCACCGGGTTTCGCATCCAGGTGATCACCGGAAGGCTTTCGCTGCATTCAAAGAGCTCTGTAAAATCCTTGTACCGGAAATGGCCGTGCACCACGCGGATACGCGGGGGCAGGTGGTTTCCCCGGAGCTGTTTTCTTTCGAGTTCGATCTTCTTACCTCCGCTCCGGATATCGAGCCTGGTTACGCTCCGGTGTCCGTAAACACTTTTCAGGACGTTGCGGAATGAGGTGCCGGCCGTTTTAGGAATGTGGATCGACAGCAACTCGATGTTATTCCTGATCTTCCTGTTTTTATTTCGGGACAACATCTTCATGTTATGATTGCATTTTAAGTGATCTGGCCTCTTCGAACAAACGGATATCTTCGCGGTTCAGTATGGCGATCTGTTCCTTCATTTCCCTGGTGATGGATTCCAGCGGGGTGGGAGCCGTGCGGGATGAATCGAAATCGAGTCCTGTATTGAGCCGTACATCCGGAACCGGCTTTTTCCAGCCGAGCAATTCTGCCAGTTTTTTTACATCATCTTCGAAAGTTTCCTGGAAACCGATAAAAAACAATTCATCCAGGCTGATCCCTTTCAGGCATTTTGTCATTTTGTTCGGGATGCTGTCGTGGGCATACTCCGGCAATGTATGCTTTCTTTTACGGAAATGGGGGTGTTTATCTCCGTGGGCCTGCACCATCCCGATCATGTAATAATAATTGGAGATGACCCTTTCAACGGGCTCGCGCATCCATGTGATGACCTTTGCCTTATGCCGGCGGTGTATGGCGGCAACATGCGCATAATGCAGGTGGCCGTGCACCACGCTGATCCCTTCCGGTATCCTGTCAATAAGGGGTTTGCCGTAATCCTTTCCCGGGAAATAATCAATTCGCCGGGTACGCGGATCCAGTTGCGGGCCGTATTCGTTCTTCAGGATTTCATAAAACGACCGGCCGCCTGTTTTGGCAATGTGTATGGATATAAGTTCGATCATTTGAATGCCGGCCTGTTGATGCTGCCGTCTTTCATATAGCCCAGTTTCTCCATCATGTCGCCATGCAGTTGCCAGAAACGTTCCTGCAGTTCTTCGGGCATCTCTTCCTTCCATCCGCCTGTTTTTCCCTTGCGGAAGAATTTCTTGTTGAAGTCGTCCTTTTCCTCTTCGCTGAGCTGCGGGCGTGCGTTACCGCCGAAATAGGCCTTTCCTTCACGCTGCGACTCAAAAGTGGGGAGTTTATCCGTTTGCGGTTCGGGCAGGTCGAGCAGTTCCCGCAAGCGTTCCGTTTCCCCGATGGGGTTTTTTACCAATTCTTCAAAAAAGATCACTTCGTGCGAGATCTTCATCCATTCTTCGATATTTTTCGTCCATCCGCCAAAATAGGTCCCGGTACCGGGTTCAATGGCATCCCTGAGGTTGGCCAGGTAGTCGGATCCGGGTGCGATCAGGTCGGAACGGTGGTGGGCGGCCGAAACACAGGCGTCCCTGCCATCGCGTATCATATAAATGATCTTTACGTCCTCAATGCAATACGGAAGTATTTCTGAGGGCAGTTCATGGGTTTTCATGATGGGAAATTTGCTGAATTTTTCCAGTTCGGCCAGCTTTTTGAGTTTTTGTTCTTCATTTTTCCCCATTCCGAGCCTGCTTTTCAGCTTTGCGATATTTTCGGCATTGTTGTAGAATTTCCTCAGGTTATTCCATGAATAGATGCCGTAGACTTCATACAGTATATTCCGCAGATAGGTGTTGCCCGAGCGGGGAAATGATGCCAGCAATACTTCGGGTTTTTTTCTTTCCATTTTGAGTAAGTTTATCTGTCGACGCTTAGTGAGTTTAGCTTTAGCGTTTTCTGGTAAAAGAGAAATACCTCTTCCACGCTGCCGATCTTGAGGCATTCGCCTTCGTGCATCAACATCACCCTTTGAGCATATTTTTTGATGGTGCTGAGGTTGTGGCTTACATGGACGATGGTCCTGCCCCTTACGATGGCTTCTTCAAAAATTTTGTCTGATTTTCCCTTGAACTTCTCGTCGCCCACACCGCCAAAGAATTCGTCCATCAGAAAGATGTCGGCTTCGGCATGCACTGCGATGGCAAAGGCCAGACGGGCGCGCATGCCCCTCGAGAAGTATTTAACCTTGGTGTTTACGAAGTTTTCGAGTTCGGCAAATTCGATGATCTTGTCGAGCTTCTTCCTGGTCCTCCGAAGGGGCAGGCCAAGTACGGTAGCATTGACAAAGACGTTTTCGCGTGCCGTGAGTTCGTTGTTGAAGCCCAGCCCCAGGCTGAGCCCGATGAAGCTGCCGTTCATGGTCGCCTTCCCGCCCCGGTCGGGTTTATATACCCCCGACATCAGGTGCAGCAGTGTTGACTTACCAGAGCCGTTGGCTCCGACGATACCGAAAAACTCCCCCCTTTTTATATCAAGGCTTACGTTCTTAACAGCCTGTATCGCGCGCCTGTCGCTCCCGGTAATGGTGTTAATGAAGGAGCCGGCCATGGAGTTGCTTGTTTTGTCACGGATGTGGAATGTCTTGCTGACATTCTCGAGTTTTATGGCTATGTCGTTTCTGCTCATGTCAGAGTTTTTCGGCAGCTTTGTGGTAGAATTTGTTAACGAGCAGCAGGCCTATCCCCAGCAGCACCAGGGCATAGGCATAATCATAGGCAACAATGGGCCAGTCGGGCGGCTTGCCGTCCATGATGGTGGCCCTGAAGTTGATAATGATGCCTGCCAGGGGATTTACATACAAAAGAAAAGGAAAGGTTTCGAAGATGATGGCCTTGGCAAAGAATATCGGGTTGATCCAGAACCAGGCCAGCAGGATCATGTCCCATATCTGGCTGATGTCGCGGATGAAGATATGCAGGGTCGAAAGGATCAGCATGATGCCGAATATCAGTATGCAGACATTCAGGATCATGATGGGCATATAAAGCACGTTCCACGACCATGGCAGGTCGAAGAAAAGGCAGAATACCAGGTAAACGAAAAAGTTCGAGAGAAAGACCAGGAAACTTGCCAGTAGGGAGGAAACAAAGATGTCAAGCTTGTTTACCCTGATGTTCATCATCAGGTAGCGTTTCGAACGAAGGGCAGTAATGCCTTTCTTGGTCCCCTGTTGAAAAAACATCCACAGCAACAGCCCGGAGTAGATGTACAGCCCGTAATTCGGGATCTTTTTATCGAAGATGTTTGAAAACACCAGCCAGTATATGAGCAGGCGCATCAGTGGCATGATCATGGCCCAGATCATGCCCAGGAAGGTGTCGTAATACTTTAATTTGTAATCGGTTTTGGCAATCATCCAGATCCGTTCCAACTGGTTTTTGCCCATGCTAAGGGATGCGATCCTGCCTGTGATTCCGCC
>CAYOLA010000062.1:0-25051 GCA_964404735.1 uncultured Bacteroidales bacterium | reverse complement strand
TCTTAGATTTGGGATGAAAATTGGATTGTTCAACACCAATTCAAAATATTAATAAAAAAAAGAAGCTGCCTCTTGATGTTATGAGACAGCCTCTTTTTTTTGCCCGGTTTTTCGGGAAAGGATATGATCTGATAAATAAAGATCCTGGCAGGATGATGCTTTTTATCAGCGGCTGATCAAAAACCTGCCTGCTTGTTTTTCGGGGCTGTGGAAGAACTGCAGCTGGTAAAAATACAGGCCTCCGTTCAATTTCCCGATATCTGGTTTAAGCTGCCGGCTGTGGCTGAATGTTTCCATGATAAGCATTCTGCCTGTAGGATCATAGATACTGATGTTTCCGCTGCGAAAATCATTCCATGAAAACGTGATCTCCGAATTGGCGGGATTCGGGAAAACGGAAACTACCGGCAAGGATATTGGATCGGGCAGGGAAACGGTCTCATCCAGCAAATAGCGGATGCCGCTGTATTCGGTTCCTGCCGTGTCGGATTGAAACTCAAGCACAGCGTAACCGGCATCATTGGCCACATAACGGTAGTTAAGCGATGCATTGGTTGAGGTTTCCAGGAAAACCCAGAAGAACCCGACTTTCATCCATATAGAATCAGTTACGATCCTTGTTTGTTTAATGCGCAACACCTCATAGGAGCTAATGGGCGTTGTAAGGTTTCCCCATGCATCCACCACCGTGCTGATATCATTCACAAGTTTGTAGCGGAGCGAATCAACAAAAGGCTCGTCGCTTTTTATTTTCACATCCTGTATAACGGTTTGCTCCAGGCTGTCGAGGTAATTCATTGGAAAATTCATCAATATTTCGGGAGGCATGAATGGCACCACGAGGTCGTCGAATCCTGCAAAGACCCCGGCAAAACCATCGATCTTGAAATGGAAGCTGTTGCGGATGGTATAAAGGTAAACCGAATCCATTATCCCGATCATCACCATGTTCGATGCCGGGAAACTGCCTGCGAAAGGTGTTGCGGCCGGGTCAACAAAGTAGAGGTATTGATTGGTATCCATCACCAGGTTTGTAAAATCCCATGTTTGGTTGGGCCCGGCTGTACCCGGTTTAAAATTCGGGGGGGCAGTGCCAACTACTGCCAGGTTCACGGTGTCGCCAACTTCTGCCAGGTCATCCAGTGTAATGGTGATCTGTGCCTGGCTCCGGAAGAAGGCCAAAACAAGGATGATGATAAACAAAGCTCTCATATTGTGTAATATAAAATGGTTTGTTTCCGGGTTCCCGGATAAGCTTATGACGCCTTCATTTCCCTGATGGCTGTAATGAGCTCGGGAAGGACTTTGTGAACATCCCCGACTACACCGTAGTCGGCCGCCTCAAAAATAGGGGCGTCCTTATCGGTATTGACAGCCACAATGCACTTGCTTGAACTCACGCCTCCCAGGTGCTGGATGGCTCCGGAAATCCCCATGGCAAAGTACAGATTGGGGGCGATGATCTTTCCGGTTTGTCCTACATGTTCTTCATGGGGTCGCCAGCCTTCGTCCGAAACCGGTCGTGAACAGGCAAGGGCGGCACCGAGCTCCGAGGCCAGTTCTTCCAGTGGCGCCCAGTTGTCGGCGTTTTTCATGCCACGGCCTCCCGAAACAACCACTTCTGCATCGGTCAGCAATACTTTGCCGCTTATTTTGTTTACTTCCAGTACGCGGGTGGCAAATTCCTTATCACTGAGTTCAGGCGTGAAGGCTTCGATCACTGCCTGACCTTCCTTTTCAACAATTTCAACCGAATTCTGGAAAAGGGTCAGTATCTTCCTGTCGGTTTTAATCACAACACTGGCAATGGCTTTACCGGTAAATACCTTCTTGCTGACCGTAAATGGTTCATAGGACGACGGAATGGCATTTACACCCGAAGCAATACCGGCTTTCAGTTTTACGGAAACCCTTGGTGCGATGGCTTTTCCGGTAAAGTTATTGGCAAAGATCAACAGTTTTGATCCTTCTTTTTCCGCAATTTGGGAGATGATGGAAGAATAGGCTTTATTGATGAGGACAGCGAGCCGCGGGTCATTGACTGACAATATTTTGTCGGCACCGTAATGCCCAAGCCTGCCCAATTCTTCTTCCGAAACATCCCCGATGGAGACAACGGTTACAGAAGTGCCTGTTTGGTCGGCGATGCGCCTGGCATAGGATACCAGCTCATAACTCAGTTTTTTGAATTTGCCGTCCCAGTTTTCAGTATATACTAATACAGACATTTTATCAAGTTTTTATGTTATTAATTTTGTTTTATATCACTTTGGCTTCGTTGTGAAGCAGGTCGACCAGTTCCCTGATGTTTTCGGCATCGACCATTTTGCAGGCGGCTTTTGCGGGCGGCAGTTCATAGCTGACAAATTCTGTTAATGCTTCTTCGCCGGCTGCCGGTACCACATTCAGGCTTTTTTGCCTTGCCATCATGATTCCGCGCATGGAGGGGATCCTGGGTTCAAAGGCGATCCCTTTCTGAACAATGGCCACGAAGGGTACAGGGGTGGTTATTACTTCGGTTCCCCCGTCGATCTCACGGTTCATCTTAATCGTTTCGCCTTCAATGTCAAGCTTCGACACGGATGAAACGGATGGCAGGTTCAGATATTCGGCCAGCATGCCACCAACCAGTGAACCATTGTAATCGCTCGAATCAATCCCACAGAGGATGATGTCATAAGAATTATCTTTCAGATAGGCGGCCAGGTTCGAAGCCACTGCATAGGCATCCGCAGGGGTGGCATCGATTCGTACGGCATCGTCGGCTCCGATGGCAAGCGCTTTCCTGATGGTGGGTTCAGAGCCCTGGGGCCCTACGTTGATCACGGTGATCTTTTCAATCTTTCCTCCCGAACCTTCCTTAAGTTCCAGTGCACGGGTCAACGCGAGTTCGTCCCAGGGGTTGATGATCCATTGCACCCCCGTGCTGTCGAAAGCCGTGTTGTTATCCGTAAACCGGATCTTGGTGGTGGTATCCGGTACATTGCTGATACAAACTAGGATTTTCATGTTGCTATTGATTATTTTATAATACAGAATTATTGTTTAATGGCCGGCAACGCTGATGAACCGATGCTGTACCGGCATTTCTCAGTCTTTAAGAATAGCACGCGAAATTACGATTTTTTGTATTTCCGATGTCCCTTCATAGATCTGGGTGAGTTTGGCTTCGCGCATCAGCCTTTCTACGTGGTATTCCTTCACATAGCCGTATCCGCCGAGCACCTGCACGGCTTCGGTGGTAACTTCCATGGCAATATCGGCGGCATATTGCTTGGCCATGGCACTGGCCAGCCCGTAAGGCAGATTGTTGTCTTTCAGCCAGGCGGCCTTGTAAACAAAGTTTCTGGCAGCTTCCACTTTAACTGCCATATCGGCGAGTTTGAAGGCAATGGCCTGGTGTTCGCTGATCAACTTGCCAAAGGCTTTTCTTTCTTTCGAATACTGTATGGCCCTTTCCATGGCGCCGGCTGCAATACCGGTTGCCTGTGCGGCGATGCCGATCCTGCCGCCCTCAAGTGTTTTCATCGCAAACCTGAAGCCAAAGCCATCTTCCCCTATCCTGTTTTCCTTAGGCACTTTCACATCGCTGAACATGACCGAATGTGTATCGGAACTGCGCATGCCCATTTTGTTTTCATGGGGTGCAAGCGTAATGCCGGGGGTGTCTTTGTCAACGATCAGTACGTTGATGCCATGGTGTTTCTTTTCGGGATGGGTTTGAACGATGAGCAGGTATACCGATCCGAGCCTGGCGCTGCTGATCCAGTTTTTCGTTCCGTTTACCAGGTAATGGTCCCCTTTGTCCTCACCGGTAGTCTTCTGGGAGGTGGCATCAGATCCGGCTTCCGGCTCCGACAGGAGGAAGGCGCCGATCTTCTCACCCCTGGCCAGGGGACGCAGGTATTTTTCTTTCTGAAAATCATTCCCATACTTTTCTATGCCATAGCAAACCAGCGAATTGTGTACAGAAAGGATCACGCTGGTGGCTGCGTCGACTTTTGAAAGTTCTTCCATGGCCAGCACATAGGAGAGGGTGTCCATGCCGCCTCCTCCCCATTGGGGGTCGACCATCATGCCGAAAAACCCGAGTTCAACAAGGTTTTTGACGTGTTGAAGCGGCATTTCGGCTTTTTCATCCCTTTCCAGTACATCTTTTATCAGTTCTCTTTCAGCATAATCCCGTGCGGCCTGGCGGATCATCTGTTGTTCTTCTGTAAAATTAAAATCCATGGTTTGGCGTTAGGTGTAACAATCGATGGGTTAGACTGGCAAAGATATTAAAATCAGTGAAATTTACATCTTCGGTGCAAATGTTGGCGCAACCTCACAAAGCCATATTCAGCAATTGTTTTCGCGTTTCCTCGTATTGGGCAATGATTTCCTCAAGGATCTTTGCGGCAGGCCTGATGTCGCGGATCATGCCGGCTACCTGCCCGATCTCCAGTTCTCCTTCTTTCATCTCACCTTCGAACATGCCAAGTTTGGCCCTTCCCCTGCCAAGCAGCCCGGCAAGTTCTTCCCTGCCGGCTCCCTGTTCTTCCAATTCTTTTACACGCCTGTAGAAATCGTTCTTTATCAACCTGACCGGGATCAGTTTTTTTAGTACGAGTGCAGTGTCGCCATCCATGGTGTCAACAATGCTTTGCTTAAAGGCGGGGTGGGCCGATGATTCTTCCGAGGCTGCAAACCGGCTGCCGATCTGTACGCCGTCGGCACCGAGGGCCATGGCTGCCAGCATGCTTTTGCCGGAAGCGATCCCCCCGGCGGCAATCAGCGGAAGTGTGATGGCTTCCCGCACCATCGGGATCAGGGCCATGGTGGTGGTTTCTTCAATGCCGTTATGCCCGCCTGCTTCAAAGCCTTCGGCCACCACTGCATCAACACCGGCTTCCCCGCACTTTTGGGCAAATTTTACATTTGCTATCACGTGGGCCACCCTGATGCCGTGATCATGAAAATGCCGGGTCCATTTTTTGGGATTGCCGGCCGAAGTGAAGACAATTTTTACGTCTTCTTCGATCACGATCTGAACGATTTCGTCCATCTGGGGGTATATCAGCGGCATGTTCACGCCAAAGGGCTTAGCGGTGGCTGCCTTGCATTTCCTGATGTGTTCGCGCAGCACTTCGGGATACATGGACCCGGAACCGATCAGTCCCAATCCCCCGGCATTGCTGACAGCCGATGCCAGTTTCCACCCGCTGCACCAGATCATGCCGGCCTGTATCACCGGGTATCTGATCCCGAATAATTCCGTTATCCTGTTCATGTTGATGGATTGGTGCGTTGATTCTTCAAGCTGTTATTTCATAACTTTAAGCATGGCCTGTACGATGTTTTCAGCCCCGTCGCCAATTTGCAGGATGTTGGCGTCGAGCATGTAACAGGGTGTGCTGAAGAGGTTGAGGCGGTCATCGAAAACCACGTCGCCGTGCCCGGTGCCGATATGTGTGCCGCCCATTTTTTCGATGGCTTCGATGGTGCCGGGATCCTGCCCGATGGTAACGGTTGCCCGGTCAAGGATCTTTGCCATCATGGCCGGGGCAATGCACAATGCACCAATGGCCTTCCCATGTTCATGGGTTTCCTTTACAGCCCTGGCTACTTCCTCATTTACGGTGGCATCAGGTCCTTCAAAGGCAACGGTCGAAAGGTTTTTGGCAACGCCAAAGCCTCCCGGAAAGATGATGGCATCGTAGTCATCTGCCCTGTATTCCTTCAGGTTTCTGATCGCTCCCCTTGCAATGCGGGCCGATTCAACGAGAACGTTTCTCGATTCCTGCATTTCTTTCCCGCTGAGATGGTTGATCACATGATGCTGGTCAATATCCGGCGCAAAAATGTCGTAGGCAGCACCATTTTTCGCAATGGCATAGAGGGTAAGTGTGGCTTCGTGTATCTCTGCGCCATCGTAAACGCCACATCCGGATAATACTACTGCAAACTTTTTCATTTTCTTGTTATTTTTTACGATTTATCTTGTCATCTGCTAATTTACAAAATTATATGAAGGGACAAGCCCTGGCATGCATAAAAAAACCCGGAAGAAGCCTCCGGGTTTTGATGATAATTTGCCGTATGGCAGTAGATGCTTTTTTTGGCTGTGCTATGCTTTTTTGCATATAACGGAGATCACCGTAACATCGTCGCCGCCCATATTGATGAGCATGCCGTAAGGTTTTTCGGGTTTAAAGGATAGCTGTGCCGTACCCGCATTCCCGCTTAATTGTTCCCAGATGGTAACGGCCATATGAACGCCGGTGGCTCCGGTAGGATGCCCCCAGCCGATCAATCCGCCGGTGGTGTTCATCGGTATCAAACCATTGCGGGCGGTATTCCCTTCGGCTACGAATTTGGCCCCTTCGCCGGCTTTGGCAAAGCCCAGCGCTTCCGTGGCCAGCACCCCGGCAATGGAAAAGCAGTCGTGGGTTTCGATGGTTCCAAGCTGGTCAATGCCAATGCCTGCCGATTCAAGAGCCTCATGGGCAGTGGCCTTGATGCAACTCAACTCAACGGGATTGGGCGGATCCTCTGAAATATTTCTGACCTTATGGCCGAATGAGACGATCTCAACAGCCTGTTCGCGGGGTATGCCAATACGTTTCAGCCCTTCCTCCGATACAATGGCAATGGCCGATGCACCGTCAGATACTTTTGAACAGTCAAGTACATTCAGGTTGTCGACAAAAGCCGCTCCGTTGGGCTTTAACTTTTTGTAGAGGGCATCCAGGTCTTCCACCTTATTTTCATATTCCTGGGCGGTAGGGCAAAGCCTGGCATTCTCCACGGCATTTCTGAACCACCTGCCCATGCCTTCCCTGGCATAGTCATAGCCGTATTTTTCGTAATAAGCCCCTGCCCGGTCACTGAACTGCCCCGGGAAAAAATAGGCATGGCCGTTCTTGCGCTTCTGGAACCAGCCGGCTCCGGCAAGCACATCGGCGCCGTATATGGCTTTTACGGTGTTCTGGACTTCAATGCCCATGGCCAGCACAACATCGGCAGTACCCGACATGATATTCTTGATGGCCGTTACCACGGCCAGCCCTCCCGAGGCGCAGGCTCCCTCCACCCTTAGAGCGGGCTTGTATTGTAAACCTTCATCGATCATCGGGAAAAAACCGCCCAGGTGCGCCTGCTTGTTGAAACGGGCAGCCATGAAGTTACCCAAAACACATTCATCAACATGATCGGCCCCGCCAATGGCCCCGAGGGTTTTTCGCCCGGCTTCGAGCAGGTAATGTTCCAGCCCCGGCCGTGACTTTTTCGGATTGAACTCACTTCTTCCGGTACCCATGGATACGGTATTGTATCCGGCAACCAAATATATTTTCTTATTCAGTTTCATCGTATGTAAATGTTATTTTATCAGTATGACAGATTCTCCGGGAGACCTGAAATATTTTATTTTCTGGTTTTTTATATACGGAGTTTTTGTCAAGTCTTTTTCGGTTAAAATATAAATATGATTGATTAGTCGAAATAATTGTTAATTGGCCCGTAAGCGTGGAAGAAACCGGTAAGCAGCACGGTGTTCACATCGTCTTTGCTGAGGGCTACGCCGGTATCAACGAGGGCATTGCCGATTTCATCGGATCTTTTGCCGTAGGCGATGGCCAATTTCGCGCCAAGGGTATTGAGCGATTTCATATCGGTAAAGAATTTTGTAAGGACTTCATCCTTGTTCTTCATCCTTACCACGTTTTTCCAGACAATGCCACTGTCAGGAGTGTTGCCGGCTTTTTCAAGGGCATGCCCAAGCTTGTCGAATGACACATACTGGTTGTTTTCGGGGTTGATGACCGCTACCGGCCTTCCTTTTTCATATTTCAGGAATCCGTCTTTTTGCGATCCGTTGGAATGCTGCCCGCCCCTGATACCTGCATCAAATAGTTTGTCGAGAAGGGGACTGTGCAGGTTCTCGTCTTCCAGGAAAGGATTCATCACGCCCATGATGAAGCGTACCACGTCAATGCCAACATAATCGATCAGTTGGAAAATTCCCATGGGCCTGACAAGGAAATCCTGTGTAACCTTGTTGACGATATAAATGGCTTCGTAAAGGGGCATTTCGGCCGAAAGCCTTTCGGCTTCGTGGATGCCGTGAAGGGCGTCGCGCATGAAGTGTCCGTTTCCGATGAATCCGGCGAAATCGTTTGAAGGCACCACGATCTTGCCCAGATTTTTGGCAAAGGTAAGGGCAAAATCTTTCATTTCCGGCAGGGTTTCGTTGGTGCAGATCAGTTCAACCAGCTTTTGTATGGCCGGAGGGTTGTAAAAATGAAAGCCCAGCACCCTGCCTTTCAAACCGGCTTCCCTGTCGAGGATATTGATCGGGACCGAAGAAGTATTGGTGAAGAACCAGGGTTTGTGTTCGTTGTTTTCATCGATCTGCCTGAAAAGCCGCACTTTCAGATCTTTGTTTTCATTCACGGCTTCGAAGATCAGGCTTGATTCATAGGCTGCTTCAAGCCTGGTAGTAGGACGGACCAGGGAGATGACATCAATGATGTACTGGTTGATGATGTCGGAGTTTTCGATCAGGTCTTCGCGGTCATGGTAGATCTTACGCAGGGCCACTGTCTTCTTTTCTGCAACTTTCAGCACCTGGGCGCGCAGGTATTGCATAAGGCCTGCCAGGCCTTCGTCGGAGAGGTCCATGGCGTTGAGCACGAAAGTGGCGGATTCATTCCCGGGCTTTAATTTCAGTTCGGCCATTTCCAGGGCCGTCAGCAGGAGTATTCCGCTGCCCATCTTCCCGGCTGCACCCATGACCGTTACATTTTGAAGTCTTTCTTCGTATGTCATAATGATATGGTTATTATTTAAAAATGAATGATGTTTGTTTACCATTGGGGTTTTCTTTTCTCAAGGAAAGCGCGCATCCCTTCCTCTCCTTCATCCCTGAAGAGTGTCCCGAACATTTGTGCTTCCAGTTCTGACCCTTTTTCAAAGCTTTCCTCCATACCTCGGCGCACTGTCTTTTTGATCAGTTTAATGGCTTTGGGCCCTTTGGAGATGATGTTGCGGGCGATGTCCATTACTGTTTCCATGAGTTGTTCCGGCTCAACCACTTTTTGGACCAGGCCGATCCTGAGGGCTTCGGTGGCATCGATCATCTCGGCGGTCATCAGCAGGTACAGGGCATCGCCAAGGCTGGTGAGGCGCGGCAGGCGTTGTGTGCCTGCGTAACCGGGTATCAGACCGAGGTTGACCTCTGGTTGCCCGAAACGGGCCTTGCTGCCGGCAATCCTGAAGTCGCAACCCATGGCCAGTTCAAGGCCCCCGCCAAGAACAAAGCCGTTGATGGCTGCAATAACGGGAATCTCCATCCTGCCAAGGCTGCTAAAGGTGTTTTGTCCCAGGCGGCTGAATGCCGAACCTTCTTCCTGTGTCTTGTCAACCATTTCGGCAATGTCGGCACCGGCCACAAAGGCTTTTCCCTCACCGGTTATGATCATCACTTTAACGGAAGGGCTTGCATTCAAATGTGCCACTACCTGGTCCATTTCATTAAAAAAACGCGTGTTTAACGCATTGAGCGCCTCAGGACGGCTGATGGTCACCAAAGCAATACCATCGTTGATGTCGAGCTTTAAAACCTGTAAATCCTTCATTTTTCGGCCTTTTAAATTAAAGTTACCAAATTTATAAAAATTTGCTTAACCCCTTGCTGTCAAAACGAATTATTTGGGTGGAGGCACCTCTGTCTTTCAGAAAGGGATTTCATCCAGGCAACGAATAAGCGATATGGTGTAAACAAATTCATATCTTTGTATGTTTCTTTTTAAAGAAGAGACCCTTGTGAAAAAGCTGGCTTTAAATAGTATGGTTATTGTATTGGCACTCCTTGTTTTTATTACAACGAGCGGATTTACCGTTCACCGCCATACATGCAGCCAGGCACACACAACGGAATTATCCTTTCTGATCGAAAAATTCAGTTGCGAACACCATACCAACGGGCATGAGGCCGGCCAGTCATGTTGCGGCATTGCCCATGAAGAAGAAAATACGGTCTGCGGCACCACCGAATGCTGTAACACTGAAAGCTTCTTGATTAAACTTGATTTGCCCTTCCAGATGCAGGATAACGTTAAGTTAATGGCATACCAGGTTGTGATACAATCGTTCAGGATAACACTTGATGAAGAGCTTAAAGCAACTGAACAATCTTTTATTCTGATCGGCAATGACCTCCCGCCGCCCCTCTCGGGCCGGAAACTCCTGATCAGCCTCCATCAACTCAACATCCCCCTTTTCATGGTTTGACCCTTCGGGACATCTGCTGTCCGCAATAATTCTGTTTTTTTTAGGGATCAAACATGTTGTCATGAAAACAATTAAGATCATTTTGCTATCAATCATACTGTGCCTGGCAATCTTTCCGCTCCGGGCGCAGCAGGCCAAAGGTGTGGTCTATCACCTGACCGAACATTCCGGTGATGGTCACGGCCATGAAATACATACACATAAAACACCGCTGCCCGGAGCCAATGTTTATTGGGCCGGTACGCAATCGGGCACTTTCACGGGGCCGGAAGGCAGGTTTGTGCTTGAACTTCCCCACGGGGTCGACCCAAAGCTTGTCGTGAGTTTTGTCGGCTATATGAATGATACGATCCGGGCAGGCAGTGAAGGTTCACTGCTTGAGATCACACTATCGGCCAGCCATCACCTGGATGAGCTTGTGGTAAGTGAAAAGGCCCCGGGCACTTTCATCTCGCGCCTCGACCCTGTATATACCCAGAACATCAGCGGAGCAGAGCTGCACCGCGCGGCATGCTGCAACCTTTCCGAAAGCTTCGAGACCAATGCTTCGGTCGACGCTTCCTACAGCGATGCCGTTACAGGCGCAAAACAGATTCAATTGCTCGGACTGCGCGGCACATACAGTCAGATCATGACCGAAAATATACCAAACCTGCGCGGACTTGCAACTTCCTATGGACTGGGGTATATTCCCGGAAGCTGGATGGAATCCATACAAATTTCGAAAGGAACGGCAGCAGTGGTCAACGGTTTCGAATCCATTGCCGGCCAGATCAATGTCGAATACCTTAAACCGGATCAGGCCGACAGGCTTTTCCTGAATGCCTATGGAAACTCCCACGGAAAGATTGAAGGCAATGCCATCACGGCCCATAAACTCAGTGAACGCTGGAGTACGGCCGTTTTTGCCCATGCCGAAAATTTGTCGCACAAGCTTGACGATAACGGGGATGGTTTCCTTGATATGCCCCTGGGCAGGCAGTTTAATGTTTTTAACCGCTGGAAATACGAGAAACAGGACAAGCTCATCACCCAATTTGGCTTCAAGGTGCTGGATGAAGAGCGAAATGGCGGACAGATGGATTTTTCGCCCGGCATGAAGCGGGATACACTCCATCCGTATGGTACCGGGATTAACACCAGGCGTTATGAAGCCTTCTGGAAAGGCGGTTATGTTTTCGAAAACCGCCCATCCACAAGCATCGGCATGCTTCAATCATTCACCCATCACCGGCAGAATTCCTTTTTCGGCCTGAATGATTATGATGCCCGCGAGAACAGCTATTACTTAAACCTGATCTTTCAGTCGTATATCCGCGATACGCGGCATAATTTCAGTACCGGGCTGAGCCTGGAAATGAATGATTTTAAGGAAACCCTAAACGATAGTATTTTTAATCGTTACGAAAGGATTCCCGGATTGTTTTTTCAATATACTTTCATTCCCGGCGAACGCTTTACAATCATTGCCGGCATCCGGGGCGACCACCACAACCTTTTTGGTGCCTTTATTACACCGAGGTTCCATGTGAAGTATATGCCGGCCGAACATACGGTGCTGAGGGCATCTGCAGGGATGGGCTATCGCACTGCCAATATCATAGCGGAAAACAATTCGATTCTCGCCACCTCCAGAAATATTTTCATCTTAGAGGAACCCAGGCAGGAAAGGGCTGTAAATGCCGGTATCAACATCACGCAATACGTCGATATACTGGGAAAGGAATTGCGTGTGAGCGCCGAAGCCTACCATACGCGCTTCCTGAACCAGGTCATCCTCGATTTTGACCGGAGCCCGCGATCAGTATATATCTATAACCTCAATGGCGAATCCTATTCAACCGCCTTGCAGATAGAGGCGGCATGGGAGGTCGTCCGCAGGCTGGATGCGCTGGTGGCATTCAGGTACAATGATGTTCAGATGACCACTGACGATCAATTGCAGTTCAAACCCCTGCTTCACCGGTATAAGGGACTGCTAACGCTTTCGTATGCGACAAACCTGAAAAAATGGCAATTCGACCTTACGGGCCAGTTTAACGGACCCGGACGGATCCCGACAACCGAAGGCAATCCGGAGGAATACCGGCGCAATGAAACCTCCCCGGCCTACACGATCATCAATGCCCAGGTCAGCCGTTATTTTAAAAAGTGGAATATCTACCTGGGCGGGGAAAACCTGACGGGATATAAGCAAAAAGATCCCATTATCGCAGCCGACCAACCCTTCAGCGAATATTTTGATGCATCATTGATCTGGGGACCTTTATCGGGTGTGAACATTTACGCCGGTATAAGGTTTACATTATAGGAATGGAAGATCACAATACTAAAAAACGAAGAAAAAAATGAAAAAGGAGCAAGCATGAAAACAGAAAAGATCGAAATTGACAACCTGAAATGCAACGGCTGCGCCAACACCATCCGTCGTGAACTTGCCTGGATCGGCGAAGTGATCGATGTTGAGGTCGACATTCCGGGATCTGTGGTAATCGTTAATTATACGGGAAAGAACAATATGCGGGCTGATTTTGTTAAACTCCTCAGGAAACTGGGATACCCCGAAAAGGGGACGGGAAATTTTGGCCGCAAGGTAAAATCCTATGCCAGTTGCATGATCGGAAGGATCGGCAGCTAACCACAGCGTGCATATAAAATGAAAAACGAAACTTTAAAACAGCTGTCATGAAAACAATGTTTAAAATGGCTTTATTGCTTTTTTTCCTTGCCGGGATTTCACAGGTTTCCATGGCTCAGGAACCTTTGCCAAAAGAAAAGGAGATCAAAATACAGACATCCGCAATTTGTGGCATGTGCAAGGAAAAGATCGAAACGAATATGGCTTTTGAGAAAGGTGTAAAATCAGTGGAACTTGATGAAGAATCCAAGATCCTTGAAATTACTTACAGGACCTCGAAAACCACCCCTGAAAAATTAAGGAAGGCTGTTTCGGAATTGGGTTATGATGCCGATGATGTTGAAGCCGACCCGGTGGCATACGAAAAGCTGCCCCCCTGTTGTAAAAAGGGCGTTGACCCGCATTAAAGGATGGTTTAAAAAGGCTCATTGACAGGATCCTCCGGTCTTTATTGATGGCTATCAACAATCATAAACACGATATTCGTGGCAACCGCAGTTTGCTGGTGGCGGTGATGCTGAATGTGCTCATCACCGTTGCGGAAGTGATCGGCGGATTGTTGTCCAACAGCCTCGCCCTGCTGTCTGATGCCCTGCATAATCTGGGCGACACCCTGGCCATCCTCTTTGCCTACCTGGCCCGCCGGATGAGCCGCAAAGCCTCCAATGACCATAAGACGTTTGGATACAAAAGGGCCGAGATACTGGCTGCATTCATCAACGGACTTTTGCTGCTGGGGGTGTCTGCCTATCTGCTCGTTGAGGCTTTCTGGCGTTTCTCAAATCCTGAACCAGTGAAAGGATTAATGGTTTTCATTGTGGCTTCGGCAGGATTGGTGTTAAACCTGGTTGCCATGCTATTGCTCAGGAAACATGCAGCCGCGAACCTGAATATAAAAACTGCTTACCTCCACCTGCTGGGCGATACATTTTCTTCGCTGGCAGTGATCCTGGGAGGCCTTCTGATATACTGGTACCGCATTTACTGGATTGATCCGCTGATCACCATCCTGGTGAGCCTTTATATTATGCATGCCGCCTTGAAGGTTCTGAGGCCGGTATGGAATATCCTTATGCAGGCTACACCGGCAGGCATTGATATGGGTTTGCTCAGGGAAGAGATGGAAAAGATCGAAGGGATCTGCGATATTCATCATGTACATGTGTGGGCGCTTAATGAAAAGGAAATACATTTTGAATGCCATGCCGGCCTCGAATCCAACCATATGGTGGCTCATACCAATAGCATTCGGATGCAGATGCAGAAACTGCTCCGTGAAAAGTTCGGGATCGGGCACATTACCATACAATTCGAATATGAGGGATGTGGGGAGGAACACACGGGCATTGAGGAATAAAGCTATTCAGTTTCCTGATGCCGCCGGCTAAACTGATCCTGCCTGTTCCTTCAAATGCCTTTGATAAGCTTTCCATCCCGGACACCAACGGGTGTGCCAGCGCCAGAAACGCGCCATGAACGATTTGGGTTTCTCTTCCGCTTTCCTTTTCATCCTGCAGTTTTCGCAGGGGTATTCCTTCTCCTTATCCATCAGTTGTTTTTTAAAATTGTTATGAAGGCATCTCAGGGTGTGAGAAATGCCATTTCCGTGTTATGGTTTGCTGATGCATGATGGTCAATATGCATGCTCGTTTGTGGTGATTAATCAAGTCCCTTTACCCTGGGCTTGCCGGCAATAAAATCTTTCAGATAAAAGGGTTCAAAATAGGCGGGGTCTTCGAATTCTCCTGAAAGGAATTTCTTTTCCGACAAACTTGCCAGGCTCCTGGCCGAAGGATGGATATGGCCCGAAAAGATCAATTTCTCGTGTGTTAAAATGTGCCTGCACTTTTCGGCTCCGTCGCCAAAATAACAAATGGTGTGCTTCTTCAATTCCCCGTCAAATGATCCGGCTTCAACGATCATCGCTTCGGTTTCCTTTACCTGCTTGATGGCCGGGTCAAATAAAGCCGTATAAACTTCCATCCTCCTGGCGTCGATCATCGGGCAAAGCAGGATGTTTTCGGTATTATCAATGTAATCATTTATGAGCGGGAGGGCTTCCAGGGCCAGCGATTGCAGGGTTGGCACGGCGATCAGCGGGATATCGAGTGCATAGCAAAAACCCTTGGCTGTCGAAACCCCGATGCGCAGTCCTGTATAGGATCCCGGTCCCATGCTGACCGAAACGGCGTTCAGCATTGTCATTTCTATGGCTGCTTCACGGCAGACTTCTTCAGCAAAAACGCTGACCAGCGATGCATGCACGTTCTTTTCGCAGCTTTCGCGCAGGGCTATAATTTTTCCGCCTTCCGACAGGCCAACGGAGCACATCCGCGTTGCGGTTTCTATGTTTAAAAGGTACATGCGGTAGTCTGACAGTTCATCCGGCGGCCTGTGGCTATTTATCGCTGAAAATATCCCGGCGGTCGGTCTTTTTTAATTCATCCCCGTCCTTAAGAGTCTTCGAAACCAAACTATACGGACCCGTCACAACCTCCTGTTCTTCCTCCAGCCCTTTCCTGATCTCGATATGGGTGTTATCCTGTATACCAATCTCAACGGCCTGCATCCGGGCAATGCCATTATCATAAACAAATACCACTTCAATGAAGTCCTTTTCCCCTTTTTCGACAGTAGCGGTTTTGTTTTCGTCAGCTTTTATTTGGGTTGTGTCGCTCCTTGTCGTAACAGCACCGATAGGAATGCTCAGCACATTTCTGGCATGTTCAGTCTGAATCTCTACCGTGGCCGACATTCCCGGTCGCAGCGGTGAAAAACCCGGCTTGTCTTCGGGGATCAGATTGGCATATGACCCGGGCAGTATCCTGATCTTTACATCGAAGTTGGTTACCTGTTCGGCACTCACCCCAAGGGTGTTGGCCGAAGTGGCTATTTCTGTCACCACACCGGTAAATTCCTCGTTCAGGTAAGCATCCACTTCAATGGTACAGGTGTCGTAAAGGGATACCCTTACAATATCGTTTTCGTTCACCTCAACATTAACTTCCATCTCCAGCAGATTGGCTATGCGCATGATTTCCGTTCCACTTGAGAACTGTGAAGCTCCGGTTACCCGTTCGCCCTTTTCCACGTTCAGCTTCGATACCGTTCCCGAATTGGGTGCTTTTACGGTTGTTTTCTGAAGGTTGTCTTTGGCTTCGCGAAGTGTTGCCTCGGCACTTTTGATGGCATAACCGGCGCTCGAAACATTTTGACGTGCGGCCTCCACCTCGGCCTTTGCCACTTCATAGGAGGCGGTGGATGCGTCGTATTCGGCCTGCGAGATCACATTCTGTTCCCAGAGTTTCTTGTTCCGCTCGTAAGTGATCTTTGTATTGTTCAGTTGGGCCTCGACTTGTGCCAGGCGTGCCCTGGCATTGGCCAGGTTGGCCTGTTGGGAATTCAGGTTGGCTTCGGCCCGTTCGTAAGCGGAGATATAAATCTCGGGATCGATGCGGGCAAGCAGATCGCCCTCTTTGACTTCATCGCCTTCCTTAACATATAATTCAACCACTTCGCCCGAAATGTAGGGGCTGATCATTACGTTCTGCGCAGGCTGTATTTTGCCGTTGGCCGAAACGGTTTCAATAATGTCGGCAAGGGTCACCTTTTCAACGGTAACAGGCAGGCCCCTGTTCGACTGGCCTTTATTAACCGCAAAGATGATCAGGACCACCAGCAGGATGACCACAATGATGATCCAGGTTTTCTTTTTCTTGAACATTTGCTTTATGGAGTTACAGGTTTATGGTTAACTACCGGCAATCGGCAACCCATGATCCGGCATGCAAATTATGGTTAAGTAAGCTGCAGGGCCGGAATGGGATATTATTCGATCGACAAAGGTTTACCCATGTAAAAACTTAAAATGGTTGTTTTGAAAATATAATCATATTTTGCCTGGAGCAGGTCTGATTGCGCCAGAGTAAGCTCTTTTTTGATTTCATTGTATTCGACCGAGGTGATCATACCTACATTAAACTTCTGTTCTGCGTATTTGAAGGATTCGAGTTGTGCTTCAACCTGCCGTTCCGAAGCCCCGAATTTTTTCAGGGCTGCAACGGCGTCGGCGTAAGCCTGTTCAATCATTTTTCGAAGGTTGTTCCTGGTCAGTTGCAGGTCAAAGGCCGCACTTTCCCTGGCAATCTTTGCCCTTGTTATTGAATTGCGTACCTGCCAGCCGTTAAAGATCGGTATGTTCAGGTAAAAGCCTACCGTGCGGTTGTTGTTGTCGTTGAGCTGTGCACTCCAGTCCTTTACCTTGGTATCTCTGTAGTTCTGGTAGATCGATAAAACCGGTTCAAAGGAATTTTGCGTAAAGCCGATCGGGATGGTGTCGTTATATGGGTTGACACCCTCCATGTTCAACCCGGAATAACCGCTGCCCCAGCTTCCGCTAAGACTTAAAACCGGGCTCTGGGAGCTTTGGGCAATGGAAACGTCTTTTTGTGCAATATCAACATTCAGTTCGGCCAGTTTTATTTCGGGCCGGTTAAGCAGTGCATAGTTGTATACCTGGTCGGAAGTAACTTCGATCGATGGCTTTTCGACCGAACGCAGGCGCGGCACCTGTATGTCGAACGGCTCATGGGCAGGGTAATCGATCAGTTGCCTGAGGCTCAGGATCGATATCTCAAGCCGGTTCTCTGCTTCAATCACCCTGAGCTCTTCCAGGGCCTCCTGTGCGCGGATGTTCAGTAAGTCGCCTTTGGCAAGTGAGCCCGCCTCAACCATTTTTTCCATTCTTTTTACCTGCTGCTGCGTTACGGTAAGCTGTTCGCTGGCAATCATTACCAGTTCCCTGTTAAACAGGATATCCAGGTAATAACCTGCAACGGTCAGCGAAATATCATCCATCAGGTTGTCGAGAGAATACTGCGAAAATTCCAGCGAAAGCTGGTTTCTTTTTATCAAATTCACTTTTTGCAGGCCGCTGAACAGGGTTAAACCACCTTGTAAGTAAAGGTTATCAGACCGAACCCTGGTTGTGGCAAAGGTGTTGGTATAACGGTCAATGGTTTTCCCCCAGTTATTAACGGTGCTGGCGCCCGCATTGATACTTGGCAGGGTATTCAACTTGCTTTGAAGCAAATTGGCCTTGCTGGATTCCACAGCCAAAACCTGCTTTTTTATATCCAGGTTGTGATCAAGCGCGTAAGTGATGCAGTCCTGCAACGACCACTGCTGCGCCTTGATCTCCCTTAAACCTGTCAATATCAGGAACAGGCCGATCAGCAATGACCAAAGAATGATCCTGTGGAATGATAATGTTTTAATTGTGGCTGAATTCATCATATTCGTTATTATTGTTTCCCGGCGGGAGTCCCAAAAATATGCCAGTTTGATAAAGTCTTATATACCAGTTAAAAACAAAAAATTCATTAAACGGCCAATATAAAAAGTGTCCGTTTTTTGCACCTTGCTTGTCCAAATACGGACATACACCCATATTGGCATTAATTCGCCCAAATGTATGAAAAAATAAGTACATTTGTTTCCAAACGATATGTTTGTTGTAAAATTCTGTAGTATGATGAAAAATAGATCCGTTTTTATGCCATTTTTACTGGTGCTATTGTTATTGCTCTCCGTGTCGGTAAAGGATGTCATTGCCGCATCGTCGCCCGGCGACAGCCTGCATGCGGTGAAATATGTCATCGAACTGCACCAGGTTGATATGACAGCCAAAACAATAACGGCGGCGACTACCATTAGCCTTACACCACTGCTCAGCGGGATCAATACGCTCAGGCTGCAACTGCTCGACCTCACCGTCGATTCGCTTTTTGTCGACCAGGCTGAAATATACAATTATTCCCATCAGCAGGGCATGCTGGATATCCCCTTAGCCGTTCCGGCCAATGTGGGGGATACCTTAGATGTAAAGGTTTATTATCACGGCCTTCCTTTTCATGAAAGCTGGGGCGGCTTTCATTTTTCAGGGTCTTATGCTTTTAACCTGGGTGTTGGCATCAGCTCCATTCCCCATAACCTGGGCAAGGCCTGGTTCCCGTGCATTGACGATTTTACCGATCGCGCCCTGTATGAGGTCAGGGCCACGGTTCCCCTTAATATGACTGCCGTGGGCGGTGGTGAACTGCTTGAGGTTGTCGACAATGGCAATGGGACGCATACCTTTTCATGGTACATCGACAACCCCATTCCAACATACCTGGTATCTGTCGCCATCGGCGAATATTCCCTGATTGAAGACCTCTTCGAAGGAATTGAAAGGGATATCCCGATAACCTATTATGTCAGGCCTGTCGATACTTCCAAGGTATATGGTTCATTTGTGAAACTGAAAGATATCGCGGCCCTGTTTGAAGAAAGCTTCGGTCCTTACGACTGGCACAGGATCGGCTATACGGGTACGGCCATCGGTGCCATGGAACATGCTACCAATATTGCATATCCGCATTTCTGCATCACGGGCAACAATGCTTATGAGAGCCTTTATGCCCATGAACTTTCGCATATGTGGTTCGGGAATAAGGTTACCTGCGACAAGGCAGAGGAGATGTGGATCAATGAGGGATGGGCAACATTCTGCCAGTATTTTTATGCAGAACAGCTTTACGGGGCCGAAACCTATAAAACACAGATGCGCGATGTCCATTCCGATGTGCTTGTTAGTTGCCATATTGAGGAGAACGGATACCATCCGCTGAACGATATCCCGCAGGAATACACCTATGGCACCAGCGCTTACGATAAAGGCGCCACCGTGGTACAGGCTATGCGCGCTTATCTCGGCGATTCGCTATTCTTCGCGGCTTGTAAATCTTTCCTCAGCGATCTTGCCTTCACTTCTGTATCATCATACGACATGGAGGCCAGTTTCACGGCCAATACGGGCGTTGACATGAATGGCTTTTTCAATAATTGGGTTTACCATGGGGGCACGCCGCATTATTCCATCGATTCTTTTTCGGTGATCCCACACATGGGTACCAGCGAAGTAACGGTTTACCTGAAACAAAAGCGCAAGGGACCCGCCTTTACGGGTTCAGGCAATATCATTGAAGTGAGCATGATGGACGGAAACTGGAACCTCTTTACCGATACGGTTCTTTTTTCCGGTCAAACAGGCTCTGCAACCAAAATCCTCCCATTTTATCCGCTTGAGGTTTTTCTCGATCTTGAGGAACGGTATTTTGATGCTACGGTCGATAACTACAAGGTGTTGAAGGAAACGGGCGAAAACAATTTCCCCGATACCTACTTCAACCTGAACCTTACCGGAATAACCGATTCGGCTTTCGTGCAGGTTACGCATAATTTTGCCCCGCCCGATACTTTTGCCGTTCCGGTACCCGGCCTGCGCCTGTCGGATTACCGCTACTGGACCATCAGGGGGATACTCCCGGAAACCTTTTCTTCGACCGGCCGGTTTTTTTACAGCAAAAGTAACCTCGACAACACACTGATCCTTAGCCAGACCGATTCTGTCGTGATCTTCTACCGGGAAAATGCCGGGATGGAATGGCAGGCAGTGGATTTTTCCGTTGTCGGTGTATGGTCGATCGGTTATCTTTATGTTGAAAATCTGCAAATGGGCGATTATACGCTGGGTGTGTGGGATATATCGGTAAATACCGGTAACGAAGCCGATGATATTCCGGGAAGCGGAGAATCACTGCGCGTTTACCCCAATCCCTCCACAGGAATATTTAATTTCCATATCGACAGCCCACGGGCTGATTTTCTGGAGATCTATACCATCAGCGGGCAGTTGGTTAGCCGTATGGATTTGGCCGGGATGACCCATCCGGCTGGCTGGGATCCCGGCGGCCACCAACATGGCACTTATATTGCTTTGCTGATGGATAATAACCGCCAGGTACTGGGACGAAAAAAAATGCTGTATATTCCATGATCCGCCGGTTTGGGCCTGCGGGGTTATTCCGGGACTGACCCTGCCGCAGGGACAGATTTGTTTACAAATACCCTCCTTCCGGGTCTTCGTTTTCGTGCAGCCTTAAAATGACAGGCAGCAAAACAACTTCCCCTGACGGGATAAGAGTAAAATTTTTCTTTTATTTTTGCAACACTGATTACAATTGCTGTTCGAACGCTTAATTTTTGATGAGAATGACGTTTAGGCTGATATTGCTCTACTTACTATTTTTCCTGATTTCCTTTTCATGCAAGCATGTTCCGGCGGGTGGTGAGCTTAGGCAGGAGGAATATGTGCTGGTACCGGTACTGGCATTCGATGATGTTTCGGCAAAGGCAAAGGCCGAATGGCTCGACAGCATTTTTACAAAACTATCGAATGGCTATTGGTTTAACGGTGCCGTGGCCTATCTCGAACATGGCTGCCTGATCTATCAGGGGGTATTTGGCCTGGCGGATTTCAGAACGAAAGACTCCCTGTGTGCCCTTTCAGCCTTTCAACTGGCTTCCGTATCTAAAATGTTTACGGCCATAGCCGCCCTGATGCTGGCTGAGGATGAGCTGCTCGATCTTGATGCGGATATCCGGCAGTACCTGCCCGGGTTTCCTTATGAGGGCATCAGTTCCCGTATGCTGCTGACCCACCGTTCGGGCCTGAGCAGATATATGACGCTGGCGCACGAAAAATGGAATAACAAGGGCATCCCCCTTACCAATAAAGATGTGATTGCACTTTTTGCAGAGTATAAGCCCGATCCCTATTTCAAGCCTGATCAGGGCTTTCATTATTGCAATACCAATTATGCCGTGATGGCAGGTATTGTTGAATCCCTGAGCGGAATGCGCTTTGCCGATTTCGTGGGGCAACGCATCTTTGAACCGGCTGGAATGGAACATGCATACGTATATCATATGGATGACGATACGGTTGTTTCCTTTTATGTAAATGCCGGTGTAACGGGCCATACATACAGGGGCTGGAAGGCACAAAGGGTGAGGAACGAATACCTGAACGGTGTTACCGGCGACAAAGGTATGTATGCCAGCATCGAAGACCTCGTGAAATTTGAGCAGGCCCTTCATTCCAACCTTCTGCTTTCGGAAGCCTCCATGCGAGAAATGTTCAGTAAGGGAAGCCCCCGGTACTGGCGCAGGGAAGACAATTACGGCTTTGGCTGGCGGATCCGCGAAAGTGAAGACAGTACTGCCTTTCATTTCGGGTGGTGGAAAGGATTCAGGAATTATTACATCCGCGACCTGAAAAACGGGAAAACCCTGATCGTGTTGACCAATAAGGATAAGGGCCCGGGATCATCCATATATTGGGACATCATCCATGATACCTCCCATGTGGTTAAATTTTTTGAAAGCAGCAGGTATGCCATGGCAGGGGAGGAGAAAAACTGGCATGCACCCATACCCCTCATGGAAGGCTCATCGGCTGACCAGCTTAAAACCCACCCCGTGCACGTTCAGTAGTTCAACCTCAGGATCCTTTTTCAGGTATTTTCTGAGTTTTGCGATGTAAACATCCATGCTCCGGGCATTGAAATAGGAATCGTCATACCAGATCCTGTTCAGGGCCACGCTGCGGTCAACAACCTCATTCATGTTCTGGCACAGCAATTTTAGCAAAGCCGCCTCCTTGGATGTGAGCTTGATCTCCTCATCCTTGTAAAGCAATGTCTGGCGAACATAATTGAATTCCATTTGCCCCAGTTTAAAAATATCGCCTTCGGGGCTTTGTTTCTCATCATTACGGCTGCGGCGAAGGATCGCCTCCATGCGGGCAAGCAGTTCTTCCATGTTAAAAGGCTTGGTAAGGTAATCGTCGGCCCCGATCTCGAATCCCCTCAGTTTGTCTTCCTGCATCGATTTGGCAGTGAGGAACAATATCGGCACTTCGGTATCGATTTTTCGAATGTCGCGCGCAAGCGCGAAACCGTCTTTTACCGGCATCATCACATCAATGATACAAAAGTCGTAATCACTCCGTGTAAATTCTGTGTATGCATCCTGCCCGTTCACGCAAAGCGTGGCGGGATAGCCCTTGGCTGCAAGATATGATTTGAGGATGCTGCCCAGGTTTTTGTCATCCTCTGCCAGCAAAACCTTTACCTTTTCTTTATCCATGCCTGATGAATGCTTTATGATTGGTATGGTAAATATACTTCAAATTTTGTTCCCTTTTTCAACTCGCTTTCCAGCCTGATGCTGCCGCGGTGATATTCAACAATGGCTTTGACGTAACTCAGTCCCAGGCCGAATCCTTTAAAATCATGGATGTCTCCCATCGGTACACGGTACAGTTTATCAAAGATCTTCTTCTGGTTCTTTTTGCTGATACCGATGCCGTTATCCTCGATATAAATAAGGATTCCCTTGCCGGCATTGGCAGTGGAAACCTTAATTATTGGCTTTTGCGGGCTGTATTTGTTTGCATTGTCGAGCAGGTTGTTCACCAAATTGGTGATGTGTACCTTATCAGCATTGATCACCGAAGGGTCGGCCCTGAAATCGGAGATGATCTCCCCGTCCTTGATCCGGACCTGTATGCCGATCTTGCTGATCACGTCGCGCAGTACCCCGTGTATGTCAAAGGCCTCCTTATTGAGTTCAAGTTGCTTTTTATCCAGTACTGCCGACTGAAGTATCTTTTCGGCCATGGTTCCGAGCCGCTGGTTTTCTTCGCCGATCACTCCGATGTAATTGTCGTACAGTTCCGGCGACCTGTCCATGTCTTCGTCACGCAATGCCTGGCAGGCAAGGGAAATGGTGGATATCGGCGTTTTAAATTCGTGCGTCATGTTGTTGATGAAGTCGTTCTTCATCTCCGAAAGCCGTTTTTGCCGGTAAATGGTGAAGATGGTATAGGTAAAGGAAACAATGATAATGATGATCAGAAAGAATGAGATGGCCGTCAGGCTTGCCATTTGCCTGAACAGGAATTTTTTTTCGCCGGGGAAATGGATCATGAGGTAATCAGGCTTATCGGCAAGATCATCGGGGAACAAGGTAAACGCATATGCTTTTTCGAGCAGTTCAAGCGGGTTGATGCCGCTGGTGTGGAAGATCAGGCTTCCGCGGGCTGTGCTGAACACCCCGAATTCATAATCAGCCAGAATGCTTTTTTTATTCAATTCATCCCTGAGCAGGGAGTCGAGGACATGATACGAAAGCCTTTTCTCGATAAGGGGAAAATCTTCGGGTGCCTGCAGGTCTTGAAACTCGTTCAAAAAGCTGTATTTGCTGTAAAGCTGCATCAATTCCGTACGGTTGCTGACATCTTTCAACGCATAACTGACAGCATTGTAGGTTGAATCTCCGGGCATCCTGAAGGAGTGCGGACCGCTCTTAAAAGATCTGGCGGATTCAATCTGCCCTGCCAGTTCCGATTTCTCAAGGCGGAATACAACAATATCCACTGCCTCGTTCAGGGAACGCACGAAATTGGCCTGCCTCGCCGCAACGGCATTGTTAAGCATATATACCTGCAGCGCAACCAGTGCCAGCAGCGACAAGCCCATCAGTCCGATAATGAATATGATCGCTTTCCTGTTCATTATTGCAAATATAGTCTATGGCCGGGTTCAGCAGTCTGCATTAACTTTTTTTAACGTTCCTTAATTTTTGTTAACAAATTTGGCATGAAATTCGATATATTTTTGTAACGGATTTATGATCCAATAGACGTACCATCATTTCATGTTAGTTAAACACTGTGCAAAAAGTCTATTTTCATGAATTTGGTTTTTGGTTTAACAGTGCGGCCCTGAAAAGCCGCACTGTTTTTTTTATGCCGATTTTTAGCTGCTGACTTCTGGCTTACCCGCCGGCGGAGGTGTCTTCGCTTCACTTCGCTTCGACGGGCGGTTCCGCTTCGCGGAAGATTGTCGATTCGGTGTTGTCAATTGTCAGTTTTTCGTTATTTTCTTGCCCCTCCCCCCCTTTCCCCCCCTCCCCCCTTTTCCCCCTCTCCTTTGAGGAGAGGGGGCCTGGGGGTGAGGTGCCAAAAGAAGGCATCGCTTCCGCTGCGCGGAAGATTGTCCAATCTTGAAATCTGAAATCTGAAATCTGAACTGTAGCAGAAACGGTTATTATCACAAAACGAAGAGAAATTGCATGTAAAATAAGGTTCGGGGTGCGGGCTATGAGGTTCGGGGTGTCCCGCGCACCAAATTCGACCCACGAATAAATTCGTGGGCTATGATATTTATCATTTAGCCCCCAATTCCTTTA
>CAYOLA010000061.1:0-12043 GCA_964404735.1 uncultured Bacteroidales bacterium | reverse complement strand
TTTATATTATCATTTAAAAGAGCAGACAATGATTGTTGTTCAGTTTATTTATGTTTAATATAATACGGGGATTATGGAAAAAGCTGAAATGGAAAGCATTATTGTTGAGGCAGTCAACAAATGCGCAGATGAAAACGGCTGGGCAAATCTTGCCAAGATGGGTGCTTTTATGAGAAAAAAAGGCGCAAAATATGGCAGGCTTTCGCGGATGCTGAAAGAGTATGGTCATATTGTTGAAATAAAGATCGATGACAGCATTCAGCCCCCGGTGGCATACGCCAGGCTTGTTGAATGAGTTTCCGGATCCTTGCATTCGGTTGCCCGGCACTTATTACCCCATGGCATTTCAGGCCAAAGATGCCGTAATATTTCTTTCTTAAATTTTTGCACGCAGGGCGATGATAAAATTCCTGCCCGGGGCGACAATCCCCGATGAGTAGGGCCTGTATCCCTTATCAAAGATATTCTCAACACCCAGGTCCAGCATCAGTTGTTCAACAAGTTTCCAGGAAGCCCTGAAATTCAAGGTCCACCATGCCGGTGAATATGGATTGCCATCATGGTCTTTGGCATACATGAAAGCTTTTTCCCTTTCGTCGGGTGCCAGTCTGGAATAGGGTATTTCGCCATTATAGACCACGGAGATTTCGGATTTGACGGGGCCAAGCTCAATTTCAAGTGCTGTGATGCCAAAAAGGGGTGAAACGTGCCGCATGGCATATCCTTCATTGTCGGCTCCGTCCATCCAGGTAATACTGCTGCGCACAGAAAAATATTCGCCCAGGCTGAGCCGTGCTGCGGCACTGAAACCAAATATTTCGGCGCTGGCTGCATTCACGATGGCTTCGACCTGCGACAATTCACCGTTATACAGGATGGAATCCATGCCGTTAAAGACAAAATGCCGCCGTACCATGGCGTTTTGCAGGTAAGTATAAAAAGCAGAGAACTCCAGGGAGGCAATATCCGCAAAGGTCCGTTCTACCGCCCCGTCGGCGCTGTATGCGTATTCGGGTTTCAGATCAGGGTTTGGCACCACCACATTGCCCGGCGACGAATCGAATACCTTGCCTGCGTCATCCAGGTTGGGGGCCCGAAAGCCTGTCGACAGGTTGGCACTGAATTGCCAGGGCTCTGCCGGTCGCCAGCTGATTCCCGCACTGCCGTTCAGGGCAGCTGTCTGAATGCTGATCTCATTAAACGGAAAGTGGTATATAACCGTATCATCGATCACCGAATTTAATTTTATATAATTATACCGGGCCCCGGCAAACATAACCAGCTTGTCGGAAAACAGGTGTTCATAATTAGCGTAGAAAGCCCCGCTCTGATATTTATTACTCCCGTCGGGGTAGCGGGTCCCTGCCACTTTTTCTTCACCGTTCATGAAATTGCGGTCGAAAGCAGCCGACACTATATTGTTCAACATGCCTTCAAACCCGTAATACAGCTTATTTTTTGCATCGAGGCGCTTTTCAATGTCGATGTTGGCCGTGTACATATCAACCTTTTCCGATTGGTTACTGAACCATGGGTCGTTAAATTTCCTGCTGTGCCTGCTTTCCTCAAAACGCTGCCAGGCCAGGGTCACCTTCATCTCGGTGATCATACGTGTATTTAACATCATGGACGAATTCAGCACGTTCATCATCCATTTCTGAGGCCCATAATACCAGCTTGCATAGCGAAGTGTATCGTTTTTACCGTATTGGATCAACCTGTCGTAACGCGGAATATCAGAGGTTTCGGAATAGTGGAAACCATAGGTGATATCCAGCCTGGAATTTGGCATAAACCTGAACTTCTGCATCAGGTTCATCTGGTCATAACCTGAAAAGCGCTGTATTTCGGGCTCGGTGTTCACCACCATCTGGTCAATTCCGCCTTCGGTTCTCACATAATGCCTGCGCAGGTATTCATCCGGGCCGTTCCTGCCCATCCGCAGGTCGTCGAACCAATAATTTGAAAAACTGGTAACGGAAGCCCATTTTTTCCCTGACAGCCTGATATCGAGATGGCCGCTGCGTTCGTTGCTTGCCGAAGAATAACGCCCGAAAAAGTTAAGATCAGTGTGGAACTTTCCATCGGTGCTCAGCGGCGGCCGGATGGTGGTAAAGTTCATGACACCGCCCAGGGCATCACTGCCATAGATCACGGTGCCGGGACCGAAAATGATATCCGTGCGTTCGATCGCAGCCGGATCGAGGGAGATGACATTATGCAGGTTTCCGCCCCGGAAAATGGCGTTATTCATTCGGACGCCATCGACCACGATCAATACCTTATTGGCCGAGAAACCACGGATCATGGGGCTTCCGCCTCCAAACTGGCTCTTCTGGACAAAAACCTCGCCACTCTCAGCCAGCAGATCGGCCGCTGAGCGCGGGTTATCAAAAGCGATTTCATCAGCCGTGATGGAAACGATCCTGTTCGGGACATTCCTTACATCTTCCTCAAAACGGGTAGCCGATACCGTCACCTCCTTCAGGGATATCATTTTCCGTTCAAGGAAAATATTAAATCCCATTCCTGAAATATCCGCGTATGCCAGTGAGTCGCCCACATAGGCCGCATGCTGAAAAAACAAAGTGTCGGATTCGGAAAATAAAGAAATATCGGCAAGGCCATAAACATTTGTCAGTGCGGTGCGGGTATAGCCCTGGTTGAAGATGGCAACATTGTCAACAGGCCGCTGATTTAACAGATCCCGCACAAGAACGGTCTGTGCCATGGATTGGGACAGAACGGCGGTAAAATAAATACACAAAGTGATGAAAAGGAGTTTTTTTCCGGTTTTCATGTATTTGACTTTTAGGAAGACTTAATGGGCGATGAACCCCGCTCGTCAAAACGTTACCAAAATCGTGCTAAAAATACCGATATGCGGCTTTAACAAAAACAAATTGAAACAGTCACATCAACAACCGTAAATTAATCATTATAAGTAACTGATGGTCAGTATTTGATGATACGCAGGGCTTCCCTCCCCTGCCCGGAGCTAATCACACAAAAATAGATACCCGGTGCCAGGGAAGTAAGCGGCAGCGCGATGATGTGTTCACCGGAGGGATAATCCCTGGCGGGAATGCCTGCCACCCGGGCTCCCGCAAGATCATATACATCCACCGACAGGGCCTGTACCGCCGCGGCAGGGCTGATCCTGAGCCAGGACTTGCTATGGGAGGGATTTGGATATATATATCCCTTAAAAGGCCCAACGCCTGCCCTGCTGTCGTCAATTCCCGTTCCAATGCCGGGGCTTTCCAGTTTCACGTCGGTATAGATCCGGTATTCGCCCTGCAATAAGGGAATATTCATTGACAGACTGTTAACGACCAGCGTGTCGCCGGTAAAATATTCGTACCATTCGCCGGCATGCGGGAAACCCGGGCTGATCTCGCCGGGCAGCAGGTCAAAATTCCCGATGGCCACAAGGTTCATCGAGCTGTGGAAAAGCTTCACCGCCTTCAGGGCGTCATAAAGGTCGAGTTCAAAATCATCGGTTTCAAAAACATCTTCAGTGGTTTTTAATTTAATGAGGGAAGAAATAAAATCATGGTTATAACGCCTGCGCCAGTCGTCGTAATAATCCCATCGCACCGGCTTTTCGCCCAGCCGCCCGTTATAATCGATCGAATAATCATAGCCCAGTTCGCCAAACTGCCAGAGCATCTTCGGGCCGGGGATGGTATAGAAAAATGCGTTTACCAGCCTGATCCTGTCGAGGGCCGTGCTGGTATCCTGTATGGAATAATTGCCGAGTTCCCTTCCCCACGTATAGTTTTTGAACATGATCCTTTCCTCGTCATGGCTTTCCATGTATCCAACCACATGGGGATCGTTCCATCCTCTTTTCTGGTATGATATCCACGAAAAATCGGAATTCCCGTTATCGTTGAATGCCATGGATGCCTCGGCGTAATCATTATTGGCATTTCCCCACATGAGGACACCATGGTTGGCCAGCACTTTTTCCTCGCTGTTTACCGACAAGTGTTCGAAGATGACGATGGCATTTTCGTTCCTTGCCCATATTTCATCGGCCATGCGCTTCAGGATGCTGATCCTGGCGGCATCATAATTGCTTCCCCAGGGATCATTGTCGCCATGGTAGGTATTGCTGAAACCCTTCGTAAAATCAAAACGGAATCCGTCGAAGCGGTATTCGCTCATCCAGTAACTGTTTACGCTGTCGATAAAGTTCTGCGTGTAAATACTCTCATGATTGAAATCATTTCCCCAGTGGGCGCTGGTATTTGAGAAATTATGCTCGCTGTTGTACCATGGATTATCTTCGGTGGGGCGGGTCTCGTCAAAATACATCTGCACCATGGGCGACTGGTTATATGAATGGTTCAGCACCATGTCGAGGATCACGGCGATGCCGCGCTTGTGGCATTCGTCGATCAGCCTTTTCAGTTCGTTCTTCGGTCCGTAATATTTGTCGGGGGCAAAATAAAATGAAGGATTATAGCCCCAGCTGCTGTTCCCCTCAAATTCGTTGACGGGCATCAGCTCAATAGCGTTAACGCCCAGACGCGCCAGGTAATCGAGGCTGTCGGTCACGGCAGCATAGGTATGTTTGCCGGTAAAATCGCGAACCAGCAATTCGTAGATCACCAGGTCGGTTGTTTTGGCCGGGACAAAGTCGTCAACTTCCCACTGATAAGGCTCCTGGGCCGTTTGCAGCACGCTTGCGATCCCTTCAGTTTTCCCGAAGGGATATTCGATCAGTCCGGGGTAGGTATTTTCAGAAATATTTTTATCGTTCCAGGGGTCGCTGACCTTATCGGCATAGGGGTCGCCCACGCGGATCTCCCCATCGATCAGATACTGGAAAGCATATTCACTGCCGGGCTCAAGTCCTGTTATTTCCAGCCAGAAACGTTCTCCGTCGGGCGTCATGTCCATGAAATACTCATTACCGATATTCCAGTCATTAAAATCGCCGATCACATACACAAATTCCTTTCCCGGCGCCAACAGGCTGAGCAGGACACTTTCGTCGCCCGTATAATTGATCCCGTCGCGAATCCCTTCGGGCAGCAAGGCGATATTCACATCGGGTCTGACCACATAATAAAAGGAATCGGCAACGCTTGCCTCAGCGTTTCCGGCCACTACTTTCACCCAGCGGGTAAACTCATCCATGGCGGTAATGGTGTCGAGCAGGTAGTTGGTATCGGCTTCCAGAATGAGGTTTTCATCCACATATACCTCCAGGTATGTGGCTTCATGCGCATAAACTTCCACCGCGAAGGCTTCGCCCTGAAGCAGCAGTACCGGGGTAGGTTTCGGCTGTATAAACTTAACGCTGAGCCCGGGCTCCACCACATCCACAAAAATATCGCCGCCGGTTTCGGTCTTTCCTTCGAGCCATTGCCCGCCCACCTGGGCAGCGCTTCTGAAAACGAAGGCCAGTTGCAGGATCTCTTCATCCCCGGGTACGCCATAGAATTCACGGATCCCCGGCGTGATCTCAAGGGTGTAGCGGTCGTCGGCGATCCTTGTCATTTTGGTCTCAGGGATATTGACCCCCCAGTTACTTTTAACATATTTCCAGTCGTTGGGCAGCAGGCTTTCTTCGGTGATCACGCCAGTATGGGCATACACATCGCCGGTATAGCCCATCAGGCCGGCGCTTCCCTGTGTTGCGTCAAAGGTGATGGTAACCGGTTGATCGGTTACCGGAACCATGGGGTCTGTAACAACAAGCTGTGCATAAAGCAGAACAGGCAGGAACAGAAGGGCAAAAGGAAAAAAGTATTTTGTCATGATATCGGCGTATTAGGTGACCACAAAGTTATGCATTTCATAATATTAACGTTTTTGTCCTTATAAAGGTTCGTCCGAATGGCATAAAGGAAAATATCATCCTATACCTTCATGATTGAAATACCGGAAAACATGAAAAAAAAAGAGACCATCCGCAAGGGATGATCTCTTTTGAAAGTGGTTAATGTGAATTTATTCTTTCACGAATCGTGCAGCCTGGTAACCGTCTTTGGTGCGCAATGTGATGAAATATACGCCGGTATTGAGGTTACCCGTATAGATCCTGTGTTCTTTTTGCAGGGAAACATCTTCTATACTGATGACCATTTCGCCAAGGATGTTAAAGACTTCGATGGCCCGGATATCGCGAATATTGTCGTTCAGTGCCAGGTTCACATACGACTGGCATGGGTTTGGGTAAACCGACTGAATAACATCGATACCCAGTTCGCTGATGCTTTCGTCCTGTTGTGCCCATACATTATTGACTTCCATTTCGTCGGCAACGCTGACTTCCCTGTTCGGGTCGCCTGGCCATTCGCCATTGTCCCAGCTTGGTTCGCCATCGATAATCCGGAAATATTTATACATGTAGTCGCCGGCATACAGCAAAAGGTCGATTGTATAAATCATTACATCGTCGGTATTAACAGGCATCATCTTGTAATACTGAATGGTTCCGGGTTGTGCCCAGCCGTTGGCGAGGCTGCCTCCGATAAAGACCTCATCGGTAGCCGGATTGAATTCTTCAGCATTGGTCATGTCAACGTTGAAGGTCACAGCAAAGGGCTTATCAGCCCAGATGTAGGTAGCTGTAGTTTCGCCGATGAACACGGCCAGACGGTTGGGGTCACCGGTCCACTCGCCGTTATCCCAACTGGGTGTTTCATCATACACGAAGAAGAACTTGAAGTTCACAATATGTTCGCCGTCTTCGAATTCATGCATGAATTCATAGATCAGCGGATCGTCAACACTAGGGGTCATTTTATAGTCGGGGTTTGTGCCCGGCTGGTTCCAGTCCAGAAAATCGCCGGCGATGTAGACCTCCGTTGTCAGCGGGTCAAAATCTTCCAGGGCATTCAGGTCAACCTGGAAGGTTACATTGTACTGGGCCATGGCGCCAGTAACAAAAAACAATGTGATAATGTAAAGTAAAAATTTTTTCATAGCATTTAGTTTTAGTGATTAATCGTTTAAAATTATTTAAAATATTTAATAAAAAACTGTTTAATGTTCGGTAAAGTTACAATTTTTTAACGGCTGAAGTCAAAAAAAGTCATGATTTTTTTTTACTGTGCTAAAACTACAAATTTGTTTTTCAGTCATTAAGCGACAATTTTTAACTTCAGCCTATTATTAAAGTGCGCATTACATAGGCGTAAAATAATACTTCATCTTTTTCATGTCGACGGTGATCATGTATTCGCCTGCCTGTCCGGGCACCGGGATTTCGGGCGGATCGGGGTCGCTTTCCGATACCCTGTACGCGAGTGTTCCACCGTTGGGTCCCCCGTCGTATGAACCCCATTGCGGGGCCCAGGCACCGGGCACTTCAAGGAATTTCATTCCGCCCTCGGCATTCAGGGAGGTTACGATGGTGAATTTTGTCAGTGTATCCGCATCCTGTGTAAACGGCAGGGCGGCGGTATTGTCCCATCCGGCGGGTGTACCGTTTCCTACCAGGAACAATTCCCCTGAAGTAAGGATGGTCTCGTATGTGAGGTCAACCGTATCGGCAAGGATGTAGTAATTGCCTGCCACATCGGCAACCGGGATGGCATCCGGATCGGCCACACCTTCGTCGGGACGGTAAACAAGCGGACCTTCTTCGGGGGTGCCCGTGGCATCGGTTCCCCATTGCGGTGCCCACTGGCCCAGCACAGAGATGAACTTGACATACTTGTCGGAGCCGGGCGTGAGGTATTCCACGATTGCATAGGTGCCGGGTTCAATTTCAGTCATCGGCAGGGCTTTTGTGTTATCCCAGCCAACGGTGGTCCCGCTGCCAAGCAGATAAATAGCCTTTGTTACAACAACATCCTCATAGGGTGTAATGCTGAGTGTGATAACTTCCGAATATACATCGGAATAGGTGGATGCATTATTGATAAATGATTTCAGCCTGAATGCAAAATCAGCTTCAATGTCGGGCATGGCTCCTAGGGCCAGCACCCCGGCATTGATTTCTCCCACTGTCGGGGAAATAAACAGCGCAGTAGATGTTCCCAGGCTGGTAACATTTTTGAAGTTGCTGTCGGCAAGATCCATCTGAACTGAATACTTGATCGTTTCCAGATCAGCAAGATTATAGCGGGTTGCCGACCACCGGAACTCATCGAAAGTACTGTCGGCCATGTCAATCAGCAACACATAGCTTCCGCCGGTTTCCGGGTTCAGGAAGGCTGGAGCGACGGTCTGGCTCATATCCAGTACAGGCTCGCTGTCGGGTTTTTTACATGCAAAGAGCACGGCCAGCGACAAGAAAAACAGGAAGATATATTTAATTTTTTCCATAATATAATGATTTATGATTTCTTAATAACCTGAATTTTGGATAAGGTTCGGGTTTGCCGTGAGGTCGGATGACGGGATGGGATAAATATTGTATTTCCCGTCGGTAGCGATCCCTTCCATCACATTTCCTTTCCAGGGCCACAGGTATTCGCCTCCGGTAAACTTCCCAAACCTGATCAGGTCGGTCCTTCGGTGGCATTCCCAATAAAGTTCACGTGCCCTTTCATCGAGGATAAAATCGAGGTTAAGGCCGTTTACCGTACCTGCGTTCGCCCGTTCGCGCAGGTCGTTAACATAGTTAAGCGCATCACCAAGGTTTCCGCCCGCACCGCCCCTGAGGACTGCTTCGGCATACATCAGGTACACGTCGGCGAGCCTGAACATGGGGAAGTCGGTATCGACAAAGTCGAGACTGCTGCCGCTTTCACCGCTTTGGGTGATATTCTTGAATTTTACCACGGCATATCCCTGGTTGAAATCGGAGATGTCATCGATATCGATGCTCTGCCCATCGGTAAAGAACATGGCCCGCTTGTCGTTGGCATCGTCAAATTTTTCGACCAGGGCGCTGGTGGTGCGCGTACCGCCCCATCCGCCAGAAATGCCATAATCTTCGGGGGTCATATCACCTCCCACGGCGGCATGGATAATAAAGTTCGTACCGCCGTATGTGGTGGTGCTGATGCCGTCGAAGTTCACGGAAAAGATCACTTCACCGGCATAGCCCGGGCCGTTGTCGGCAAGGAAGAGGTGTTCGTAGTTGCCTAGCAGGGAATAGCCGGCATCAATAACCTTGTTGCAATAGGTAATGCAATCGGTATACCTTTCCTGGCCCGTATACACACTGGCGTTGAGGTACAGTTTGGCGAGGAGTGTCCAGGCGCAGGCCTGGTCGGCGCGGCCATATTCATTGCCGCGGGCGGGTTTCATCAGGTTCTCGATGGCCTTCAACTCCCCTTCGATATAATTGAAAAGGGCCGGTCCCTGTATCTGTCCGGGAAAATAAAAGCCAACGGCATCATTTTCCGTCACAAAAGGAACATTCCTGAAATGATCGAGTGCATGCCAGTAGCTCAGGGCGCGCAGCCATCGGGCTTCGGCCCTGTAAAAGCCGATATCCTCGCGCAGGGTACCGCTCACGCCGCGTTCGTCGAGCTTCTCATCGGTGGTTTCCCTGATAAACTCGTTACAAAGTGCAATCTGGTAGAATATCCGGTAATAGAATGCCGTGATAAAAACATCGCTGGAACCCCAGGCCTGGTAATGGAAGTCTTTAATGGTTTGGTCGTTCCACCCGATGACGGCCTCATCGGTAGGCAACTCCTGGTGGTACCAGTAGCCGCGCAGGTACTGGCCAAAGCCTTCATCGATACCCGTGATGTCGGCCATCCCTGCAGGACCTTCCTGCCCCGACAGGGCAAGGCCGGCGTAGATCTTGGCCAGGACAAACTTATAGTTTGCCGGATCATCAAATACCGTTGCAGCCGTCACAACATCCTTGTTGATGGGAATGGTATCAAGATCCTTGTGGCAGGAAACATGGATCAACATGAAGCCCGCCAGCAGTGTTGTTATTAATAGTATCTTTTTCATATCGTTCATGGTTTTTCGTTAAAAGGTTAAACTTACCCCCAGCACATATGCCCTGGGCCTGGGATAAATATTGTTGTCGATCCCGCCGAATCTTTCCGGATCGAGCCCCCTGTACTTAGAGATGATAAAGGCATTGGTAACCGTGAACGAAAGCCGGACATTGAACTTTTGTTCCCCGACTTCCATAAAATTATAACCAAGGGTCATGTAATCCATTTTGAAAAACGACCCATCCTGGATGTAATAGTCGGAAAGATATTGCGGATTCACAAAATCCGTTTCGGTTACTTCGGTAGTGATATTGGAGAGGTAGGGGCCTTCGGGGCGGTACAGCCTTTCATAAACGGCATTTTCCGATTCCACGTTGTTGTATATGTAATTGCCGAAATAGGCCCTGCCCGAGAATGAGAAATCGAGGTTCTTATACCGGAACATGGAGTTCAGCCCGATGATCACATCCGGGTTGGGGTCTTTGTAATGGTAGCGGTCGTCATCGGTGATCTCGCCATCGCCATTGCGGTCGACATACATGCCCTGAATGGGTTTTCCGTCGGCGTCATACACCTGTTCATAAACATAATATGAAAAGGCAGGAAATCCCACACTGTGGATCTGCACAGTATTGCCAACACCTCCCGAGATTCCGCCTACCTTATATCCGGGATAGTTCGGATCATCGGATGCAGTCAACTGGGTAATCTCATTTTGGTTATACGTAAAATTGGCTCCCAGCTCCCATGAAAAGTCGGTTTGCACAATAGGCCTGGTAAATATTGAGAATTCGACACCCTTGTTTTCCAGGTTGCCGATATTGGTCAGGATCTCATTGGTCAGGTTGGTACCTGCCGGAACGGGAACGATGTTCAGCAGGTCTTTGGTTTGCCTGTAGTAAAAATCGATAGAGCCGTAAAACCTGTCGTCGGCAAAACCGTAATCAATACCGATGTTGTAGGTGCTGGTTTCCTCCCATTTGATATTTTCGTCGTATCCTTCGGGGCGCAGCGTCCTGTAATAAGTATTTCCAATCAGGTAGTAGGCACCTGCCCTGTTATAGGTATAGCGCGCCAGGTAGGGATAATCGCCCTGGTTGATGTTTTGCTGACCCGTAATCCCATAGCTGAGCCTGAGTTTCAACTGGGAAATAAAGTCCACCCCGTCCATAAACCTTTCATCATTGATCTTCCATGCAAAGGCCACCGAGGGGAACCATCCCGACCTGTTGTCTTTCGAGAACCTGGAGGTATTGTCGTTCCTCAGGGTGACGGTCAGCAGGTACTTTTCCTTAAATATATAATTGACCCTTCCGAAATACGACAGCAGGTAATATTCAGTGGGATCGTCGATGGTGTCGGTCAGTTCAGGTGTACGGGCAACATTGGAGTTGATGGTATAGTTGCTCCTGTAGAAGTGCTGCCACGAATAACCCATCATGGCATTTATCTTGCTGTTTAGCCTCAAAAGATGTTTGTCGTAATTCAGATAGAATTCGAGCAGTTGGTTTTGTTTTTCCTGGCGGTAATAATTATCAACGCCTCCCCCGAACATGGGGTCATACTCGAATGCGGCGGTGGTATCAACAAAAATGTTTCCATCGCTGCTCGAAAAGTCGCCTGCCAGGTTCAGGTTGGCCCTCAGCTCGGGAAGAAAATGGAGACGATAGTCGAACTGGGCATTCCCCAGGAAACGGTGAACGGTGGAGCGGTCGCTTCTTTGCATCAGCAAGGCCAGCGGATTACTCGTTGCCAGGTCCACAGGGTTTCCATTGTCCTGCGCCCAGTAGTAGTATCCGCCAAAACGTTCATCATCGATCACGGTTGGCTGTGTGGGGTCGAACTGAACGGCAGCAGCGATGGCGCCGTTATCGGCAAACTTGTTCTTGGAGTTGTCGTATTTGGTATTGATATTGACCTTCAGCTTATCGCCCAGCAGGGTCGGGCTGAGGTTCAATGCCAGGGTGGTTCTTTGGACGTTATCCGTTTTCAGGATGCCGTCCTGATCGGAATAACCGATCGAGAAGCGGTATGGCAACACGCTCAAAGCACCGCTGGCGCTGATATAGTGTTCCATTCCGAAAGCATTGTTGAATATCTCATCCTGCCAGTCGGTGTTGTAATTGCCAAGCATACCGACCCGGTTGGGATGCCGGTCGGCGATGAGG
>CAYOLA010000060.1:0-11623 GCA_964404735.1 uncultured Bacteroidales bacterium | reverse complement strand
GAAATAAATATATCTGCCAATGAAAAAACTCATCGAATGTGTGCCCAATTTCAGCGAGGGCCGTGATATGGAAGTGATCAGGAAGATCACGGATGAAATAGAAAAAACCGGGGGTGTAAAGCTGCTGGATGTTGATCCGGGTGCTGCCACCAACCGTACTGTGGTCACTTTCGTCGGTGAACCTGATGATGTGGTTGAAGCTGCCTGGAGGGCGGTGAAAAAGGCATCGGAAGTCATCGACATGCGTAAACACAAGGGGGAGCATCCGCGCATGGGGGCTACGGATGTATGTCCGCTGGTGCCGGTGGCCAATATCAGCATGGAGGAAACGGTTGAGTATGCCCGTAAGCTGGCCCGCCGCATCGGTGAAGAGCTGGAGATTCCGGTCTACTGTTATGAGAACGCCGCCTTCGCGGATGAGAGGAAAAACCTGGCCAACTGCAGGGCAGGGGAGTACGAAGGCATGCCCGAAAAGCTGAAGGACCCGAAATGGAAACCTGATTTCGGCCCCGCCGCCTTCAATGCCAAAGCCGGTGTTACGGCTGTTGGCGCCCGCGACTTCCTCGTTGCCTTTAATGTGAACCTCAACACCACCTCTACACGCAGGGCCAATTCCATTGCATTTGATGTGCGCGAACGCGGCAGGCCGAAACGCGAAGGAAATCCCATTACGGGAAAGATCGTAAAGGATGAGAAGGGCAAACCGGTGATGATGCCCGGCTCACTTAAGGCCGTGAAGGCCATCGGATGGTTTATCGAGGAATACGGCATCGCACAGATATCCATGAACCTTACCAATATCAGCATCACCCCGGTGCATATCGCCTTTGATGAGGCATGCCGGAAGGCGGAAGCCAGGGGCATCCGCGTTACGGGATCGGAACTGGTGGGGCTGATACCGCTCAAGGCCATGCTCGATGCCGGAAAATACTTTCTTGAAAAACAACAGCGCTCCACCGGCGTTTCGCAAAAAGAACTGCTGAAGATCGCCGTCATGTCGATGGGGCTCGACGACCTGAAACCCTTTAAGCCAAAAGAAAAGATCATTGAATTCATGCTCGCCGGGGATGAGGGGGAAAAGCTGGTCGACATGGATCTTTCAGGTTTTGCCGACGAAACGGCCAGTGAGTCGCCGGCACCCGGCGGCGGTTCCATATCGGCCTATGTGGGCTCCCTGGGCATATCCCTGGGCACCATGGTGGCAAACCTTTCTTCGCACAAACGCGGCTGGGACGACCGCTGGGAGGAATTTTCCGCCTGGGCCGTTAAGGGACAGGCCCTGAAAGATGAGTTATTGTTTCTGGTGGATGAAGATACCCGGGCCTTTAACCGTATCATGGACGGATATGGCATGCCCAAGGGCAGCCCCCAAGAGCAGGAAGCCAGGCACAAAGCCATACAGGATGCATCGAAATACGCCATGCAGATCCCTTTCAGGGTGATGGAGAAATCCCTTGAATCCATGGAGGTGATGAAGGCCATGGCGGAAACAGGCCTCGAAGCCTCGGTGTCGGATGCCGGCGTGGGAGCCCTCTGTGCCCGTGCAGCCGTGATGGGTGCATACCTCAATGTGAAGATCAATGCTTCGGGTGTCGACGACAAGGAATTTACCAACGACCTCCTTTCGCGCGGGGCGGATATCGAGAAAAAGGCGATCGAAAAGGAAGGGGAAATACTGGGAATCGTAAACGGCAAGATAAAGGGCTGAGGGTAATAAGCCTTGCGTGCGTCTTGACCTGAATTGAATTATAAAAAAATGATCAGGCACATTGTTATGATACGCCTGGGCGGAGACTTGCCGCCGCAGCAAAAAACAGCCGCGCTCCTCAGGCTGAAATCCGCCATTGAGGGCCTGGAAGGCAAAATCCCTTCACTCAAGGCCATGGAGGTTGGCCTGAACATCAGTAAAAGACCGTCGGCCTCGGATCTTGTTTTGATCTCCCTTTTCGATGACCCGGCCGGTTTGGATGCCTATCGTGTGCATCCGGCGCATGCAGAGGTGCTTGAAATGATGAGGTTGATGAATGGCGAAGCTGTGGTTGTCGACTACGAATGCTGATATCCACGGGTGCAGGATGGGTGTGGGATCATTCTTTGGAGGCCTTCTCCTGCTCAGGCCCTGTTGTGTTTTCTTTTCCGTTGTTCACGGAAAACTCTTCTTCAAGAAAAGTCTTTAGTTCAGCTACGCTGATCTTGCTGTTAAGTTTGCCCCCCATGGCATAGGAGATCCTGCCTGATTCTTCCGACACCATGATGGCGATGGCGTCTGAAACCTCGGTGATGCCCACGGCTGCCCTGTGGCGCAGGCCGAAGCGTTTCGGGATGAGCGTGTTTCCGGAAACGGGAAGGATGCAGGCGGCTGCCCTGATGATGTTGCCGCTGACGATCACGGCCCCGTCGTGCAGGGGCCCCTGCCCGTAAAATATGCTTTCGAGCAGGGCGGCCGAAAGTTTTGCCTCGAGCAGTTCGCCGGTGTTGATATATTGTCTGAGCTCGTTTTTCCTGGTGAGCACCACCAACCCGCCCTGTTTCATTTCCGACATACGGTTGAAGGCCATCACGATGGGGTCGGGGTCAAGGGCCGGGATACTTTCAAAGTTCAGCCGCCAGAAAAGAAAACGGCGCCCCTTCTTTCGCATGAATGTAGAGGAGCCGAGGGCAAGCAGGAACCTTCTGATCTCAGGCTGGAAGATCACGATCAGGGCAATAAAACCCACACTGATGAAGGCACCCAGGATCTTGCTCAGCAACTCCATCTGCAGGGCGTTCACAACCTGCCAGATGAGCACCAGTGCCACGATGCCGAAAAAGATGTTGATGGCAACAGTCCCGCGTAGCAGCTTATACAATTCATAAAGCAAAACCGCCACCAGCAGGATGTCGACGATGTCGACCCAGCGGATCTGGATAAAGCCGGTGATGATGAGTTCTGTCAATTTATGTCCATTATACTTAAAAATCCCGATTTGGTTGTGGTTTCTTTCACCAAATGTCCGTTGTATTCCGGTTTGTGTGCTTTATTCTTTTTCATTTCAGGTGGATATCCGGGTTCTTTCCTTTCAGCATATTTACCAGCCTGATTGCTTCCATGGCTTCCCGTACGTCGTGCACCCTGAGGATATCTGCCCCCTTCAGCAGGGCGATGGTGTTCAGCACCGTGGTGCCGTTGAGGGCTTCTGCGGCTGTGGTGCCCAGCACCCGGTTGATCATGGATTTCCTCGACAGGCCGGCCATAAGCGGTAAACCTTGTTCTTTGAAACGACTGACTTGCTGCAAAAGTATGTAATTATCTTCAAGGCTTTTCCCAAATCCGAACCCGGGGTCAATAATGAGCTTTCCGGCGCCTGCTTTTCGGAAAAGCCGGATCTGCCTTTCGAAAAAGGAATGGATGTCGTTAACAATATCCCCGTATTCGGGCCGTTCCTGCATGGTTTCCGGTATTCCCTGTATATGCATGATCACAAAGGGAATGTTGTGTTTGCCGATCAGCGCCGGCATTTTCGGGTCGAATGTTCCGCCTGATATGTCGTTGATCATGTCAGCCCCTTCCCCGATGGCTTTTTCGGCCGTCAGGCTGCGGTAGGTGTCGACGGAGATGCATATTTCCGGAAATGATCTGCGGATGGAGCGGATGGCGGGTAGCAGCCTGTCCCATTCTTCCCCGGCACTGATCTCACGGGCACCCGGCCGTGTCGACATACCGCCGATATCGATCATGGAGGCGCCTTCGCCGATCATCTTCCCGGTCTGCGCCAGCCAACGGGCCTCCGCCGGGTATTTGCCGCCGTCGTAAAAGGAATCGGGCGTGATGTTCAGGATACCCATAACCCTTGCTTCACCCAGATCCGGAAAATTACCACCATATCCCATAAGCCTGTTTTCTGAAAATACTGTACCTTTATCCACGCATTGATAAAGGGCCTGGCAGGCCGCTAATTTAATATTTATTGATGGAAAAAACAGCACAGCAGTTCGAAAAGGTGGTTGAAGCATGCAGGGAAGTGTTCATGCACAAAATGAAAGATTACGGAGCAGCCTGGCGCATCCTGCGCACCCCCTCCCTTACCGACCAGATCTATATCAAGGCCAACCGCATCAGGAGCATCCAGCAAAAAGGAGTAAGCCGGGTGGAAGAGGGCATCGTGCCCGAGTTTACAGGCATTATCAATTATTCGGTAATGGCCCTGATCCAGCTTGAACTGGGCGTGGCGGAAGAGGCTGACCTTGACGGTGAACGGATCCTCGAACTTTACAATAAATATATTTACAGGGCCCGCGACCTCATGTTTAACAAAAACCATGACTACGACGAGGCCTGGCGCAATATGCGCATCAGCTCACTTACCGACATCATCCTGATGAAACTGCTGCGCCTCAAGCAGATCGAGGATAACAACGGGATCACTTCCGTATCGGAAGGCCCCGATGCCAGCTATTACGATATTGTGAACTATGCCGCTTTTGCGCTCATACAGATTGAAGAAGGACAAAAATGAAATATCTCAGGAACTTCAGCAGGCTTTTTGTTGGCCTGGTCTTTATATTTTCGGCTTTCGTCAAGGGCGTGGACCCGCTGGGCACCGCCTACCGCATCGACGATTACTTTCTGGCATACGGCCTTGAGTGGGCCCTGCCGCTGCCATTGTCGCTCACCCTTTCGGTGGTTCTCTGCACACTGGAATTCGTGCTGGGGATCTCCCTGCTTTTCAATGCCTGGATAAAGAGGCTTTCATGGATACTCTTCATCCTGATGATCTATTTTACCATCCTCACCTTTGTGGATGCGATATGGGAACCGGTACCCGACTGCGGATGCTTCGGCGATGCCGTTACGCTCAGTAACTGGGAGACTTTTTATAAGAATATTGTGCTGATCATCTTTACAGCCATCATCTTTTTACAGCGCAGGAAATTCCGGCCGCCCGGGATCCCGGCATACGGTGTTTCCGTAATGCTGTTCTTCACCATCGCCTTTACAGGCTTTACCCATTACAACCTCAACCACCTGCCGGTCATTGATTTTCGCGAATGGAAAGTTGGCAATAACATGAACCCTGAAGATGCCGGGGAGGTGAAGGTCTACCTGGTGTTCAGGAATACCGAAAGCGGTGAGCTGAAGGAATATCTCTCGCCCGACTACCCCTGGCAGGACTCGGCCTGGATGGCGAAGTGGGAGTTTGTCGATCAGCGCATCGACGAATCGGAACTGCGTCGTACCCACGACCTGATCATCCATGATGCCGGCGGGGAGGACCATACCGCCAACTTCATAGGGAATCCCGATTACCAGTTCATGCTGATCGTTGATGAGTTGCGAAAGACCAGGGTGAAAGCATTTGAAACCGTTGACCTTCTCTTCCACGAGGCTGAACTGAAGGGTATTTCCTTCATCGTGATCACGGGATCACTGCCTGCCGATGTGGAAGCTTTCAGAAACAGGGTGCCCTTGAATCCGCATCTCGAATTCTATTATGCCGACGACACCGTGCTCAAGGCCATGATAAGGGCCAACCCGGGGCTGATGCTGATGAAAGACGGCATCGTACTGGCGAAATGGCATTACAACGACTTCCCTTCCTTCCGCGAGATCAGGGAGAAATACATGAACCACTGACCCATGCTGCGCTTCATCATAAAGAGGCTTTGGTACGGATTGCTGGTATTGCTGGGAGTGGTCACCGTGGTGTTCATCCTCTTTAATATCCTGCCGGGCGATCCTGCCAGGATGATGCTGGGGCAGCGGGCCGATATCGCCTCCGTTGAAGCCATCAACAAAGACCTGGGAAGGGATAAGCCCTTGTATCTGCAGTATTTTAACTTCCTGAACGATGTTTCGCCCCTCTCTGTGCACAATAGCGAAAACAGTGGCAGTTACTGGTATTACGATCAGGAAAAGTATTCGGGGGTCAGGCTGGTCCCCCTTGCAGGGGGCGGGCTTTATATCAAAAAGCCTTACCTGCGGCGTTCATACCAGAGCAACCGGGGGGTTGCCGGGATCCTGGCCGAGGCATTCCCGAAAACCATGATCCTGGCCGGCGCCTCCATCCTCTTTGCCCTGCTGGCCGGTATGGCCATCGGCATTTTTGTGGCGGTGAGCAAAAGCAGGATCGTTGAGAAACTGGCCCTGGTGTTTTCGGTGCTGGGCATGTCCATACCCTCATTCTTTGCCGCCATTCTCAATGCATGGATCTTTGCCTTTGTGCTGGCCGGGTTTACCGGCCTCAACATGTTTGGCAGCCTCTATACGGTCGATGATTACGGCCGGGGTGAGTACCTTGACCTGAAAAACCTCATCCTGCCGGCCCTCACCCTGGGCATCAGGCCGCTGGCCATCGTGGTGGAGTTGACCCGCTCGTCAATGCTGGAGGTGCTCTCGCAGGATTACATACGTACGGCCAGGGCCAAAGGCCTGCGCAAAAGCCGCATCATCTTCAGGCATGCCCTGAAAAATGCCTTGAATCCCGTTATCACCGCCGTGTCGGGCTGGTTTGCCTCCCTCATGGCGGGCGCGGTGTTCGTCGAATATGTCTTCGACTGGAAAGGCGTGGGCGTGGTCATTGTCGATGCGCTGGAAAAGTACGACTTCCCTGTGATCATGGGCGCCGTATTGTTTATTTCGGTCATCCTCGTTATTATTAATATTTTTGTGGATGTTGTCTATGCCTTCCTCGACCCGCGCGTGCGGCTGGCATGAACTTGTATTTACCAATCATTTTTAAACCTGTCATAACATGAGAAAAAAACTTGTTGCCGGTAACTGGAAAATGAACCTCGACTTTGCGGAAGCAGAAGACCTGCTGGCCGGCATCCTGGAAGATATTGACGAAAACGGCATTCCCGAGGGGATGGAAGTACTTGTTTGTCCGCCGGCCCTTTACCTGGAGCTGGCAACCGACCTGGCGGTGGAAAGTCCGCTGGCCGTTGGGGCGCAAAATGTGAGCGCCTGGGAAAAGGGTGCCTATACCGGCGAGATCGCTGCAGGGATGCTCGCCTCTATGGATGTGGAGTATTGCATTATCGGGCATTCCGAGCGCCGGTTGTATTTCGGTGAAACAGGTGAGGCGCTGGCCGCAAAAACCAATCTGCTCCTTCAGCATGGGCTGACGCCCATCTTTTGCTGCGGCGAACAACTCTCCGAAAGGGAAAATAACATGCAGATGAAGGTGGTAAGCGACCAACTGGAGGCAGGGCTTTTTCATCTCGATGAGGAGGCCTTTTCAAAGGTTATCATTGCCTATGAACCGGTTTGGGCCATCGGAACGGGAAAGACCGCCACACCTGCACAGGCACAGGAAATGCATGCTTTTATCAGGGGTGCGGTGGCAAAGAAATACTCGGCAAAGCTGGCGGAAGAATGTAGGATTCTATACGGCGGGAGCTGCAATGCCGGCAACGCCGCCGAATTATTATCGATGCCCGATGTGGATGGCGGGCTCATCGGGGGTGCCTCTCTCAAGGCAGCCGACTTCCTCGCCATCGCCAGGTCTGTATAAAACCATGAAGGATTATGTTGAAGTAAGGATATCCGCCGGAGGCGATGAGGAAAGCTGCGGCATTATCGTGGCCCTGCTGAACGGCCTCGGTTACGAGGGTTTTGTGGAAGACGGGCAGGCACTGCTGGCCTATGTTCCCATCGATGAATTTGACGAGGGCCGGCTTCGCGAAACCCTCTCTGTATCCGGTTTTTCACCGGAAAGTATTTCCCGTATCCCGGCCAAAAACTGGAACAGGCAATGGGAGTCGGATTATAAACCGGTAACCCTCGACGGGCGAATCATGGTGCGGGCGCCATTCCACCGGCCGGTACCCGGTATGCTTTACGACCTGGTTATCGAGCCCCGGATGTCGTTCGGCACCGCCCACCATGAAACCACTTCCATGATGCTGCGGATGATTGCCGGGCTCGACATGCAGGGAAAGGATGTGCTCGACATGGGCTGCGGAACGGCCGTGCTGGCCATCCTGGCTTCCAAAATGGGAGCCGCCACCGTGCTGGCCATCGATAATGACGACTGGGCTTTTCGCAATGCCTCCGACAATGTAAGCCTGAATGCCGCCGAAAATGTGAAAGTGCTGAAGGGCGATGCAGTATCCTTGAAAAAGCGGCTTTTCGACCTTATCTTTGCCAACATAAACCGCAACGTTTTGCTGGCCGACATGCCCCTTTATACTGCTGCCCTGCGCCGGGGAGGTATGCTGCTGCTCAGTGGCTTTTATGCGGCCGACCTGCCCATGATCAGCAAACGGGCGCTTGAATGGGGGCTGGAGCGCAGCGAATGCCTCAACGATAATGGCTGGATGGCAGCGGCCTTCATGAAAAGCTGATGATCTGATGAAGAAAATGCGAACATACCTGCTTTATTTCCTGGCGCCGGCATTTCTCTTCATGCCGGATGCAAATGCGCAGATGATAAAGGAGGTACACCACAACAGGGAGGATTTTTTTCTCGACATCACCGCCATCCTTCAATATACATCCAACAAGTCATATCTGGCCGAAGGTGCGACCCTGCTTGAGGCATTTGCCCCGGCCTGGGAATCCTCCTACTTTGGCCCGCATCAGCGTGAAAAGATCTACAGCATTTCAGATGCCATGCTCCATATGTCGATGAGGTCGTATCCGCATTTCTATGAATTTGTTTCCTGCCTCAGCCTTTTCGCGCAAAAACGCCACGACAGCAGGAGCTTTAACCACTGGCTGACCCAGGCCGATACCCTCGCCCGGCAAAGCTCTTTCAGGCAAACGGCTGATTTTATCACCTACAGCCTTAAACTGCTCTCCAGTGGCATGCTTTATGAGAGCAGGTCGCGTGCCTGGTACTTCAGAAATGGTGAACCTGCTTTTGGAATCGACAGTCTGCTCTACGTTGGCTTTGATGAACTCGACCTGATTTGTTCAACAAATCGTGACAGCACCGAAATACTAAAAACACGGGGGAAATACTATCCCTTAACGGAACACTGGTACGGGAGTGGCGGCAGGATCACCTGGCGCCGCGCAGGTTACGACGAAGAAAAGGTATATGCCGAACTGGGCGCTTACGACATTGATATGACAACACTTTCGTTCGATTGCGACTCGGCGGTTTTACACAATAAAATGTATTTTGACTTTCCCGTTCCGGGTAAATTATCCGAAAAGGTGTTGTCGAGCCCCCCGGGGAACCGGGCTTCCTATCCCCGTTTTGAATCGGCTTTCAGGGATTATGAAATCCTGGGGTTTTTCGAAAACATCAATTTCACGGGCGGGTTCGGGATGCAGGGACGTAAGTTGTTGTGTTCGGGATATCCCGAAAATCCGGCACGCTTTATCTTTAAAAAAGGCGAGGACTATTTTGCCGTGATCCGTTCGCAGCTTTTCGAGGTGGAACACGACAAGATCACTTCCAGCCCCGCCTCATTCTCCATCTATTTCGACCAGGATTCAATCTACCATCCGGGTTTGCAGATGAAGTACGACAATCAGACCAGGCTGCTCTCGCTGGTAAGGCTGAACAGGGGCATCGCCCAAAGCCCCTTCTTTGATGCCTATCACAGGGTCGACCTCTACTGCGAGGCAATATACTGGGTGATGAACTCCGATGAGATCTCTTTCGAAACGGTGAAAGGCATCAGCCAGGAAAGCCAGGTAACCTTCGAGAGTGAAAAATACTATTCCGAATACGAATATTACAAGTTGCAGGGCATCGACCAGGTTAACCCGCTGGTGTTACTGCGTAAGTATCATCAGCGGTATGGCAGCAAAACGGTGAAGGTGGGCGCACTGGCCGACTTTATCGGCAAGCCTGTTGAACAGGCGGTCTCCATGCTGCTCCTGCTTGAAGCAAGGGGATTTGTGGTTTATAATTCGGATAAACGGGAAGCCTTCATCAAACAGCGGCTCATGGATTACATTGATGCCCACGCCGGCAGGATCGATTATGACGTGATCCATTTTACCTCTAAAACGCGCGGGCAAAGCAATGCCGTGGTCGAACTGGCCACCTTTGATATGCTGATCAGGGGGGTGCCCGAAATCTCCATCAGCGACTCCCAGATGGTCTATATCTATCCGGCAGACGGAAAGATCGTGATGAAAAAAAACCGCGATTTCAGCTTTTCCGGAAGGGTCAGGGCCGGACTGTTCGAATTCTATGCGCAGGATTGCCTTTTTGAATACGACAGCTTCCGGATCAATATGCCGCGCATCGATTCTATGAGCTTTTTTGTAAAGGTGCCGGATATGGTTGGCAAATCGGGCCAGCCCGTATATTACCGTGTACAGGCGATGGTGGAGGATATGTACGGCCATATGCTCATCGACCGGCCCGACAACAAGTCGGGATTGAAAAATAATCCTGAGTTCCCTGTTTTCACCAGCCTGGGCAATTCCTTTGTCTATTACGACAGGAGCAATGAAATAGCCGGTTTGTATGACCGCAGCGAGTTCTTTTACGAACTCGATCCCTTTGTGCTCGACAGCCTCGACAATTTCTCCACCAGTGGCCTTCGCTTTAACGGTTATTTGTCGACCGGCGGCATTACCCCCCCCCTGAGGGATGAATTGGTGGTGATGCCCGATTATTCGCTGGGAACCTATTCGCTTGTGAAAAGTGAGGAGGGCCTGCCACTTTATGATGGCAAGGCTGTATTTTACGATTCACTGATGATGGATAACAGCGGTTTGTACGGCGCCGGGAAAATGGAATACCTTTCGTCGGTAACGAAGGCTTCTGAAATACGCATGTATCCCGATTCGGTGATCTCCGAAACAAACAGCTTTACGATCGATAAAATGCTTGGACAGGTTGAATATGCTGATGTAACCACAGGCAGGGTGAAACAGAAATGGTATCCCGATTCCAACCTTATGATGCTTGAAATGATCGATGAGCCATTTGTCCTTTACGACAGCGCTTCGCGTTTCCTGGGTTCCATGGAAATTACCCCGGGGGGGATGAAAGGATCGGGGGATTTTGTTTTTGAAAGGGCCCGCATCGAATCGCGAAACTTTGTCTTTGGCCACCATGGCCTGCAGGCCGACACCTCCGATTTCAGGCTTTTTACCGACACTTCATTTACAGAACTGGCTTTCCTGACGGATGATTACCGCACCAGCCTTGATTTTGACAGGCGTATGGGGAATTTCATTTCCACGGGCGGTTCATCCCTGGTAAATATTCCCTTTAACCGCTTTATATGTTACATGGATGAGATCGAGTGGGAGATGGACAAGCAGTTGATGCGGTTCCGGAATAACATTGTGGGGCAGATCCCCGATATCGATGCCATGGGAAAAGAGGAACTGATCGGCCTGGAACTTGAGGGAGCGGAATTCATCTCTACCAGGCCTGAACAGGATTCCCTGCGTTTTTTCAGTGCGCGTGCCAGTTATGATATGGCCAGGAACATGATCTATGCCGAAGATGTGAAGATCGTCAAGGTGGCTGATGCCGCCATCTTTCCCGATGACGGAAAACTGACCATCTACCCCGATGCCCTCATCGAAACCCTCAGCGATGCCGTGATCATTGCAGATACCGCCCGTCGTTACCACCAGATCTATGATGCCAACGTGAATATTTTTTCCAGGCATAGCTACACGGCGGCAGGCATGGTTGATTATGTAGATATCGCAGGCGAC
>CAYOLA010000059.1:0-5544 GCA_964404735.1 uncultured Bacteroidales bacterium | reverse complement strand
GCTGTTGGCGCTGAAATTGATCGCTTCATCAACGCAGAGCGAGTCATCCGGCATGTAGTTGAAATCGGCTTCGGGTCCGTCGAGGATGGAAAGGATCATAGTGGAAGTATCGTTGCTGCAGGGTTGTATCCCATAAGAGATTAGCGAGAGGGGAATATCGCCCAGCTCACCGGGGGCCGGGGTATAGACGGGAAGGAGCAGGCGGGGATCATTAAAGGTCCCGCTGCCGCCGGTCCAAAGCAGTGAATCGTAACTAACGGCTGACGGCTGTACGGAGGAATTGCTGAAATCGTGTGAATAATGTTCACAGATGATCTCATCGGAGCCTGCATCGGCTTCAGCCAGAGGATTCACTAACTGATCATCAAATGCGTTCTTGCTACACACATTTAATGTTACCCCGAAAAGGCCATTGCCGGTGTAGATGTGCCATGTGTTCTGCCCGATGGCTGTGTTGCCATCGCCAAAGTCCCACTGCCATTCTGTAAAACTGGCATCACCAATACCGTTAAACCAGACCGTGTCACCCACACAACTGGGGTTGGGTGTGGCAGAAAAAGAAATAGTGGGATCAACAACTATCAGCGCAAAGGAAGCGGTATCTATACATCCTTGATTTGTGGTAAGAATCAGCCTGACAATGGCATTTAACGGGGTTGTGTAAATATGCGTGACATTCTGCCCGGTGGCCGTATTTCCGTCGCCAAAATTCCATTGCCAGCTTTGTATGTTTGCTGCATTATTATTGATGCCACTAAAAGAAACCAATTCATTAACACAAACCGTGTCATTGGGATTCACACTGATTTCTCCGTCAGGAACCGGTGCAATAGCAACTTGCAGGGTGTTGACAGGTCCGTCGCCGCAATTGGAATTCGATCCGTAAACTTCAATGAACCCAGGTGTTGCAGCAAGCGAAAAATCGATTGTGATAAAATTATCAGACGGGTCTGCATGTGTAATGGTAGCTCCTGTACCGGTGTATGACCAATGATATTCATCCGCATTGGGGTCGGCATCAACAGAAATATAGACGCCAAATTCACCTGCACAATAGCTTTGCGGAGCCTGGTTGAAAGTGAGCAGTCCGGGTGCCCTGATATGTGAAATGTTTACGGGAACTGTACTATTAGAAGCAGTATACCACCAGCTATTAATAGTGTTTTGGTCGCCATAGCTAAGAGTTGTCCAACTGTGGCATCCGGGGTTTGGCAAGACGCTATTGCAGCCAGCCAAATTAATGGTTCCTCCCGGGATATTTCTATCGTCCCAGTATAGAAGCGGCGTGGTGCCGGTAGGGGCTATCAATTCTATCCTGAAGCCGTTAACATTATATTCGATGTCATATAATGGCAGGTTGGTAAGACCGTTGATATAGGTAACCGTGAAATTCAGTGTTGTGTTATTCGTAACAGGAACCCCGGCGCCATCAAGTCCGTCCCAGGTGATCAGGTTTTCCCCTGTAACCACCGTAGTACCAATGTTGCGTTCGATAAAGGGCGGGGGTAACTCAAGCAAAATGTCTACATTGCCGGGTTTATCAACAGTAACATGAAAGATCACCGTGCCATCGCAAAAAGATTCCGCCCAGGGGTCGGGCGGTATGATCATGCCGGGCGTTGTTGCAGGTGGAAAGAGGTTTGAATCGGGTACGTTGACAAATATCCTGTATTCGGGTACGTAAGCCTGCTGTAGTGGAATCGACATCCTGTCAATGACAAAGTCTCCCGTTTTTTGGCATCCGAACTGGTTGCAGAACATGATCCAGGCTCTTCCTTCCATTTCGTCAAATTCAACGGAAGTAATGATGCTGTCGGTCGAATAAATGTAGAAGGTTGCAGAATTTTTTTTCCATCCAGGCCACACACTTTCCTCTATAAACTGCCATCCTTTGCTGTGAAGCCTGCCGGGCCTTATTTCGCTGGCAATTGTATCATAAACAGTGATGTCGAAAAGATTGATATAGAAAGCCCCGGGTTCCCTGTTGCCGTTAGTGCTGTGGATACGGTCAAATTCGATAAAATAGGAACCCGGTGCCGGAGGCCTGAACTCAATAGCATCATATCCACCGCCGCCTGATATCTGGTTGGGCCCGACCCTGGCCTGGTCGATGGTTGAAATAAAACCTGTACCCGCGGTTGGAATGTCGGCTTCCGCAAAAACAATGTTACCAAGGACGTCACTGATCCTGTATACAATTTTCCTATTAGAGCCGCTAGGATCGCCTCTCAGCCCGAAATATACGATTTCGTCGTTTATCACTTCAAAGTACAATCTGTCTTCCTCATTGCACTCGTAGACGGCAAACTGGGTCCTGATTCCGGCAGCGGAGCCGCATTGCCCTGCAAAATCACTGCAAAGGTAAAGCATCGTATTGGCAGTGGGCCTGTTTACGTATATCTCGTTTGATCCTTCCGAGAAAAGCAGGTTCGGCAGCAGGAACATTAATAGTAGCAGTTTTGATCTCATAAAATCTGGTAGTATTACTGGTATTGTTACATCAAAAATAGTATAAAATATACAGTATGTACAGAATGAACCAACAAACTTAAGTCTATATAATCTATATAGATACTGAAAACACCTGCGGGTTGCCTGTTCAGTCACTGATGCTCATTATATTCCTGCCATCGCCTTCGGGGGATCAGCAAATAAAACGTATCTTGGTCACGCAAATGAAAATATCATGAAAAATACCTGCCTTTTAATTGTGCTTTTGCTTTTTATGGCTTCCTGCGACCAGGTGATATTTACCGAGCCGCAACCCCGGAAGGTCAGGCCCCTTGATGAGATCCCGGCTCAGTTCAGGGGAGTATATACAGATACAGATCATGACACGCTCAGGGTTTATGACCATTCCTTCTTATACACTGGCAACGGCCTTTCGGACAACCAGCCGGTTTACCTGTCAGATTCGGCCGTCATTAAAGAATACCGCGACCGTTATTTTTTGAACATCCGGCTGCAGGCCGGCGAAGATTCCTATTGGTTGACCTACCTGCTACAATCATCCGTTGAAGGCCGCCGGCTGGAGGTATTTGCCATGGATCCCGGAAACATTGTAAATCTGGCCAAACTGCAGGAGATCACTTCAAAGATACGCGATGTCAGTATGGGTGAACATCAATATCACCTCTTTTCGCCCCGGAAGCGGGATTATAAAAAGATCATCGGCGACAGCATTTTTTCAAAAATGATCACATTCAACAGGGCAGAAACATTACCCTAAGGGGCAGGCCCTGACTGATTTTTAATCCAAACACCCGGGTATTATACTTTATTTGCTCAGGAAAATAAAAAACGCCCCGGTTGCTCTGATGCCGGGGCGCCTTGTTATAAAATGCAGGGAAAATCTTTATTCCCGCCGGTTGTACCAGCCCTATTTCAGTATGGGCTCCAAGCGCGGATCCCTTTCCTTTACCGGCCGGGGTTGGCGTTGGAGATTCTCTTCCCGCGGTACCCCGCTGAGCATACCCTTGTCGGCCGACTTGCCGTACAGCCCGGGGTGCAGGTAACGTCCTTTTTCAACCGATTGTTTCTCCACTTCAGCCTCTATGCGGTTTTGCTGTGCCCACGGGTCATTCCGTACGCCGGTAACCTGCCAGCTTACCTTAACGTTTGGCTTATCGGTCTGTATGGTGAAGCTGTTGCCCGATATTTCATCTTTAACGATGGCCTGTGCAAACTGGCCCATGACTGTTAATTGGTAACGAAAGTCGATGTTGAGGCTTTCGAAATATTCGGGAAGCGTTACAGTGGCCATGCCGTCGGCACCCGTCACAATATTCCCGTTATAGATGTTCATCATGTCGGGGCTTTCAACAAAACTGTGAACCAGGTATTTGTTGGCAGGATCCTGCGGATGGTCGATCTTGAATGAACCGCCCGACTTGGATAAGGTACCATTAACATGAACATCCCCGATGAAATAACCGGCATAATTAAAGGAAGCGGTACCCATATTATCTCCATAAACTGCAATGCTGTAACCTGAACTACTGCCTTCACCTACGGCATAAACACCGTAGTTATTAACGTCGGAATCTCCTCCGTGGGCAAAAGCCCCCATGCTAAAATCGGAACCCGTTGAGAAGGACTGGCCCCATAAGCCATAGGAAATATTACTTGTATTGTTTTCGGCAAAGCCGGCTACGGCGGGCGAGAGGGTTTGCAATGCGCTGTAAATACTGCCAAACTCACTACCCAATGTACCGGCTGAACCTGTTTCAGCAACGAAGAACCTTGTTAGCGGATCTGTTTCATTTACGCCAACATTATTATTTTTCCATGTCATGGTCTGGGCACTGTTTTCATATAAAAACACTGCTTGTGAAAACGGGTTCCAGTACAGCCAGGCCACATCGGCGCCGCCTTCCATCATCCAAAGGCCGGAGTTGCCGGTGGCATCACCGATATAATAGGATTGTGTACTGGTGATTCTTGCATTTGCCGGAGCGCTTGCACCGTCGATATGCAAATAATCGACCGGGCTGTCGTGCCCGATGGCAACATTACCGGCATCATAATAGATATCGGAACCGTTATACTGCCAGGGGCTGCTGCCGCCCCCTCCTGCGCTGGCTGCATAGAAGGCAAAGGGCACGGTGGCCACCTTGCTTTTACCCATATCGACAAAGGCATTTCCGCCGGCAGGGTCAATTTCCGTCTGTATAAAAAAATTGCCGCTGGCCCAGTTAATGGTGTTGAAGGTCCCGAAAAGGATGCTGCCATCCCCGATCATCAGGTGGAACAAACCATATGCATTGGTGGGCGGGGTATGTTTTTCGGAGTAGACCATGGTGCCCGGAAGGGGCCCTTCCAGTATCGAAATGCGTACGCTGATCGTTTCGTTTGCCATGGGATTCCCCGATCCGTCGCGGGCCATGCCCTGGTAGTCGATGAGCTGCGGAACCTGGCCGCTGGCCAGCAGCCCCAGGCTGATGGCACCAATAAAAACCAATAATTTAATTTTTTTCATGATAATATTTTTTTAAAGTTAATTCCTGATCAATTTGATTGATTTTTTAATCATCCCTGCACCGGCTTCTTCGGCTGTAAGCTGAAGGTTGTAAATGCCGCGGGGCAGTTCGCCAAGCCCGATCACTTCATGGAAATGATCAGAATACGAGGAAAACTCATCGCTCAGCAACAGCTTGCCACTGAAATCATAAAGCCTGTAGCTGAGGCTGCTTTGCGCATCCAGGCGTACGTCGAGGATCACAAAGTCGCGGCAGGGATTCGGATAAACCCTGAATTCGCCATGGCTGATGATTTCTTTGATGGATACCGTCTGATCATCGTACTGCTGAAAGCCCGGGCAGAAGATGACCGTTGGTTGGGAGGTTGTTGCCACGGGTTCGGCCTGGCCGATGGTCCAGGAAACCTGCATGACAGCCGACTGGTAATGGCCGCCACCTGTACAAAACACATGCCTGGGCAATTCCTGCGATGTGGCTGTTAAGGCAAGTGAAACGGCAATTGCACTGAGTAAAAGTTTTACGTTTTTCATACAATTGTTTTAATTAAAAAATACAGAACAGGAAA
>CAYOLA010000058.1:0-3427 GCA_964404735.1 uncultured Bacteroidales bacterium | reverse complement strand
CATCCCGAGCTGATCTGCAACCCCCGCGAGACATGGAAAAACCCGGCCGACTGGGATACGGGTGCGCAGGTGCTGGCACGCAAGTTCATCGACAATTTCGTTGCTTTTACCGATAATGAAGAAGGCCGCCGCCTGGTGGCAGCGGGTCCGAAACTCTAAAAAAAACAAAGAGGCTGCCTTTTCAGACAGCCTCTTCCTTTATGTGTTCGTCATGTGTAAACAGATGCGGACAGACATTGCCTGCCGGCAGGTGCTACTGGTTGAGCATCACCGGCATGACCAGCATCAGAATGTCTTCAGCTTCATTTTTATGTTCAACGGGATGCAGGATGCCGGCGCGGTTGGGAGCCGACATTTCAATGGTGATCTCTTCCGATTCGATATTGTTCAGCATTTCCTGCAAGAATCGCGAATTGAAGCCAATCTCCATGTCTTCGCCCTCATAGCTGCACGTAAGCCTTTCCTTTGCCTCATTGGCAAAATCAAGGTCTTCGGCCGAAAGGATCAATTCTTTGCCTGAAATTTTAAACCGCACCTGGTGGGTCGACTGGTTGGCGAAGATCGCCACGCGGCGGATACTGTTCAGGAGCGCAAGCCTTTCGATGGTAAGCTTATGCGGGTTATCGGTAGGGATCACCGCTTCGTAGTTGGGGTATTTCCCATCGATGAGCCGGCAGGTCATCTTCACATTGCCAAAACGAAAAACCGCATTGGTCTGATTGTATTCAACCTGCACCTTCCCTTCGATGCTGCCCAGGATGCCCTTTAGCTGGTTAAGAGGCTTTTTCGGCATGATGAAGGAAGCGGCGTCGGATGCACTGAAATCGGTACGCCGGTAGCGTACAAGCTTATGGGCATCGGTGGCCACGCAGGTAATGTCGTCAGGCGTAAGCTCAAAGAAAACACCCGACATCACAGGCCTGAGTTCATCATTGCCGGCGGCAAAAAGGGTCTTGTTCACGGCACTCACCAGCAGATCGGCATCGATCTCGATGGAGGTGGTCTCTTCCGGTTCCGGGGCCTGGGGAAACTCATCGCTCTTATGCCCGCTCAGCTTATACTTTCCTTCGCCGGCCGAGATCTCCACGCCGAGGGTTTCCCTGTTGATCGTAAACTGTACGGGAATATCGGCAAAGGTCTTCAGCGTATCAGTCAGTATCTTGGCGGGTATGGTCAGAGCACCGGGATTCTCCGCCTTATCGAGGGGGATGGTGATGGTCATGGTCGTTTCCAGGTCGGATGCCGTGATCAGCAGGGTATTATCCTTCAGCTCAAACAGAAAATCATCCAGTATTGGCAAGGTATTGCTGCTGTTCAACACGCCGCTCAATGCAGAAAGGTTCTTTGATAACAAGGAACTTGAAACGATAAATTTCATATGCAGTGTTTTGGTGTTAATTGAATAGTTTATTGCTTCGTAAAATTATTAAAAAATTTGACAAGATGATCATATTGAACAAAATAATGAGAATCATCTTTTTCTGCCCCTGTAAATAACCCTCGACTCCCTGCCGGCGATCAATCTTTTGATATTCCCGAGATGGGTGAGCGGGACAAAGAGGGCGACGGCCAGTGAAAGCAACATGAGTGGCAGGGGGCTGTTCTCGCCGGTCAGGAATGCCAGGATTGGAAACGCCATACATGAGAGCAGTGAGGAAAGGGAAACATATCCGCTGAGTAAAAATACCAGTACGAAAAGGCCAAGTGCAAGCAGTGCGCTCACAGGGTAAAGAGCAAGTCCGATCCCCAGAAGGCTGGCCACACCTTTGCCCCCCCTGAATCCCGCAAAAAGAGGGAAGATATGCCCGGTAACGGCAGCCAGGGCAAGCAGCACGGCCAAATAGTAAAAATATTCACCGGGGACGGTCCCTTCGGGGAGCAGGTAAATGATGCTCACTGCCGCCCAGCCTTTGAGCACATCCAACACCAGCACCGGCACTCCGGCCTTCCAGCCCAGCACCCTGATGGTATTGGTGGTTCCTGCATTACCGCTGCCCTCTTTCCGAATATCCCTGCCAAAGAACAAACGGCCCACCCACACCGAAAAAGGCATGGATCCGAGCATATAAGCGGCAATCAGGACAAGAATAACAGGTATCCAGTTCATATCCGGTCGTTATTATTTTATCGTTGTATTAATATCCTCCATCTTCCTCACAAAATCGATCATCCGGCGGCGGCTCGAGATCAGGAATTCATAAGGAGCCTCTTCATCTTTTGATGACAATATCCTTTTGTCTTCCTTCAGATTGAGCAACTCATTGTTGAAACCCTCATCCGAGGAGATGGCCTGCATGATATAATTCCTGTAGCTGAAGAAGTACCAGTCGCCCCCCGGGATCTCAAAATAAAGGCTCACCACCCCATAGCCCCCGGCCCTCTTTTCGATTTCTACATAGCCCGGCACCAGGCGGTTTACCACCTGCTCACCAATACTAAAAACACCAATGTCACCGTATGATACCAGGCTCCCCTCCGACCTGACCCAGTTGCAGCTGACATGGCTGAGCAATATGGCATAGTTGAGTTCCTGCGGCAGCCTCCGGATGGTCCCGAAGGTGTTGAGATCGGTGATCACCCGTGTTGCAGCGGCTTCGGGCATGCGTTCTTTCAGGAAGCCCATGAATTTACTGCCCGAACTTTCCGTTCCGGGCAGGTTGGCATCAGCCAGGCTTCTCGAAAAACGCCGCAGAACATTCTGGTCGAAGAAAAAATCAAATCCCATGACCAGGTCAAAACGCGTGGAGTCAGGGATAATAAAATGATTTGCCTGACCATAAAGGTCGAGTTTCACATAAGGAAGATCCATCGACAATTCAACCGGTCCAGCAGCTTCCAGCACACATTTATCGGCCTGCAGGCCAACGTATGCCGGTATTTTTGTGGCATCGGCCGAAACCGTGAACATCTCCCCTTCCCCTTCATAGGCAAGCAGGCCCGTTGCCGACATCACCCTTTCATCTTCTTCGCTGCGCAGGGTTCCCATAAAAGCCGGATAAAAATCTCCCCTGCCGGGAGAAAAGGCAAGTCCGGCAGCAACGACCTCCCCTTCCGTGTTTTTCAGGCTGTCAGGCACAGGGATGCGAATATTGAGCGGATCGATAAATGTATCCATCAAGGGTTGTGCAGCCATTGGGGCCAGGCACTCCTGCCTGATCCCAAAACCTCCCCTAAAGCGCATGAACTGCTCCTGTGAAAACAGGTTCACATCGCCGCTGAATGAAAACCAGGGGCTCAGCATGAACTGGTCCGCAGCGCTGACCATACCCCCGGCAAAGGTCCTTCCCAAAGAATCAACCTGAACGGAACTCATGAAAAGCTGCTGGCTGTCGCCTGCGATATCTACATAATCAACCATGCCTGCCGCCGTGTAGCTATGCCTGGAAAAAATATTCACGTTGGCATCATAGATCTGGTGGTAACGACG
>CAYOLA010000057.1:0-8963 GCA_964404735.1 uncultured Bacteroidales bacterium | reverse complement strand
GATGAGGATCCCGGCACCCTGATGAGGTCGCCGTAGGTGGTGATGATCACATCGCTGCGCCTTGCATAGGCAACCGCCTGGTCGATAAATTTCCGGTCGGTCACGCATACGGGGCAGCCGGGGCCGGAAAGCAGCCGGATGTTTTCGGGAAGGAGCGAAGGGATGCCGAATTTGTGTATGGCCATGGTATGCCCCCCGCAAACTTCCATGAAGCGAAGGCTGCGTGCGGTGGCATGCCTGATCTGGCCGGCAAGCCTGAGCACCATCTCCTTATCCCTGTATTCGTCAATATACCTGATCATGTGAGGGTGCCGCTTAGATGATGCGCTCTCCGCTTTCTTTTTCCTCATTATCCATTTGCCTGTTGAGTGCGTCAAAGGCTTCGAAGGTCTGCAGGGTTTCCAGGGCTTCTTCGGGATCCAGTTTCTGAATGGCAAAGCCGGTATGGAGGAGGATGTAGTCGCCCGGCTTAACATCGTCGAGAAGTTGCAGGCTGGCCTGGTATGTAACCCCGCCAACATTGACGACGGCCATATCACCTTCAATGGAATCAATTCTGGCTGGTATGCTGAGACACATGATATTCGTTTTAAGTTAATGTTTACTTCTGCGGGCGGCCGCGATCAGGAGTTGCCCCAGGGCAATGCCTCCGTCGTTTGCAGGGATGGCAGCGGGGCTGAAAACACTGTAACCGCTTCCGCGCAGCCGGTTTTCAATTCCTTCAAGCAGGTATTTGTTCTGAAAGGTGCCGCCCGAAAACACCACCTTCCTGATATCCGTAGCCCGGCTCATCCTGCTCACGCCTGCAAAAATAATATTAATCACCGTATTATGAAACCTGGCGGAGATCAGTGGAGCGGGCACACCTTCCAGTATGTCCCTGCACACCCCCCTGATCAGCGGCCTTGTATCGATGCTTTGGTCTGTAATAAAGTCGTAGGCAGCGGCTTCTGCCGGGTCAGCGATGCTTTCCAGCCGCATGGGGGCTTCGGCATGGAAAGATGAGCTGGAACACAACCCGCTGAGGGCTGAAACGGCATCGAAGAGCCGTCCGGCGCTGGAGGTGAAGGGGGTGTTGATCTTCAGGGCGATCGCCTGTTCAACGATGCGGAGCGACGAAGGGTCAATGGTACTGAGAAATGGCAGCGGCAGCGCATGGTAGTCATTGCCGAAGGCGTCGATGAGGAATGACACGGCCATCCGCCATGGTTCTTTGGTGGCCGTATCGCCCCCCGGCATGGGCACATAACGCAGGTGCATGGCCCGCTCAAAGTCGCGCAGGTCGCACAGCATGAATTCCCCGCCCCATATCTGCATGTCGGTTCCCAGCCCCACACCGTCGAAACTTACGCCGATCACCTTTTCGTCGAGCGAATGTTCGGCCATGCAGGAGACAATATGGGCATGGTGGTGCTGCACGGCCAGCGAGGGAAGCCCCGATTCCTGTGCATAACGGCTCGAGAGATAGTCGGGATGCAGGTCATGTACCATCAGGCGGGGTTCGAACCTGAACAGCTTTCCGAACCTTTCGGCCGATTCACTGTAAAATTCGAGGGTTTCGGCATTCTTCAGGTCGCCGATATGCTGGCTGATGATGGCCTGCCTGCCTTTGCCGATGCAGAAGCAGTTCACGAGTTCTGCCCCGCAGGCGAAGATCCCGTCAACATCGGGGCCGGTGTTGACCGGGCGGGGAACCCATGAGCGCGACCTGCGGATGAGCCTGGGAACCTGGTTGATAACCCTCACCACCGAATCGTCGGTACGGTTATGGATATCGCGGTTGTTCAGAACCACGGCATCGGCAAGCGGTGAAAGGCGTTCCATTGCTTCTGTGTTGCTGATGATAATGGGTTCGTCGGATATGTTCCCGCTGGTAAGCACGATCACATCAGTATGTAAATGGCTGAAGAGAAGATGGTGGAAAGGCATGTAAGGCAGCATGCCGCCAATGGTGTTAAACCCGACGCTGACACCTGCGGCTGTTTCTTCCTTTTTTTCCATCAGCACGATGGGTCGCTGCCAGCTGCCGAGTATTTGTCGTTCCGCTTCACCCAGTCTGGCATAACGTCCGGCTGATTCCATATCCCTGAACATGACCGCGAAAGGCTTGCCGTCGCGGTTTTTCGCTTGGCGGAGGCGGTCAACGGCCTGATCGTTCAATGCATCGCAGGCAAGGTGAAAACCGCCCAGGCCCTTCATGGCTACGATGCCACCCCGGTCGAGCAGGGCCGCCGTTTTCCTTAAAACTTCTTCTGTCTCTTCTTCAATAATTCCCGGGACGTGCAAGGCGTAATGCGGTCCGCAGTGATTGCATGCAACGGGCTGGGCGTGGAATCGACGGTCGAGGACATTGGTATACTCCTTCCTGCATTTTTCGCACATCACAAAAGGGGCCATGGTGGTGAGGGGGCGGTCATAGGGGAGGCCGCGTATGATGGTGAAGCGCGGGCCGCAGTTGGTGCAGTTAATAAAAGGGTAATTGATCCGGTGGTCCTGCTTTTGCATGTCGTCCAGGCATTCGTCGCAAACGGCAATGTCGGGGCTCACATCCGTGATTTCACCGGAAAGGTCTTCACTTTTTTTGATGGCAAATGAGGTGAAGCCGTGAACGGCTGCTTCCAAAACGCCGACCCGGCTGATCAGGGATGCCCGGGGGGCATTCTTGCGGACCGATTGCAGAAAGGCTTCCAGATCGGCTTTCATGCCTTCGGCATGGATATGGATGCCGGTATTGTTATTCTCAACCCATCCGCTGATCCGGTGATTCATCGCCTGCCGGTAAACAAAAGGCCTGAACCCCACACCCTGCACCAGCCCTCTGATGTGGATCTCATGCGCGTTTATTGTTTTGCTGTTTTTCACCGGCGGGGCTTTTGCCGCAAAAATACGGCATTTACCGCTGCCGCGATACAGGATTTTACGTCAAAAGCCCGTTTAATAATGTTAATTGATATTTTTGCAGGATCAAAAACTGATCGATGGAAGTAAAACTGCCGCGTCATACGGTCATGAGGCTAAGCCTTTACCGGCGTTTACTGCTTAAGTACCGGTATCTCGATGAACCATACATCTTTTCGCACGACCTTGCCCGCATGCTGGGCATCAAGGCTGTAAAGGTAAGGCACGACCTTATGCAGCTGGGTATGGCAGGCGACAGGCGGAAAGGCTATCATGTGAACAGCCTGCTTAGGTATATATCGGATACGCTGGGCAGGCATGCTGAAGCGGTAGTTCTGGTGGGGATGGGAATGCTTGGCCATTCCCTGCTTCGTCATATGCAGGAATCGGAAAGCCCGCTGCGGCTTGTCGCGGCTTTCGATATTGACCCCGGCAAGGTGGGAAAGACCTTCGATGGCATCCCATGCCATGGCATTGCTGCTTTGTCGGATATTGTGGCGCAAGAGCAGGCCGGCATCGCCATCCTGGCCATTCCCCCCGACGATGTGGCCGGTGTGCTGCCCCTAATCCTGGATTCGGGGATCAGGGGCATCCTTAACTATACTTCCCTACACCTCGATGTGCCGGAGGGAGTGATCGTGAGAAATGCCGATCCAATGGCCAGTCTCGATGAAATTGCATATTACCTCCATGCCTGATCAACTACAAAATTTTGCCGGAACATACATTTTCCGGCAAATTTCAATTTGAAATCGTTCTAAATATTTGGAAGCCGTTGGCAGTTCCAAAAAACAGGTTATTTTTGCCTTGTTAAAGTTTTAACAAATTCGGATAAATTCAAATAAAACCTTATTAAAGTGTTGATTTTATGAGAGATAAAGTGCAAGAAATCATCGGGAAATACCAGAAGGACCAAACGCGTCTGATGGATATCCTGATTGAGATCCAGGCCGGTTACAAACATATCCCGGCCGAGGCGATTGAGATCATCGCGAGGCAACTGAACATGTCGAAAGTGGATGTGGAGCAGACTTTGTCGTTCTATCATTTCTTTACCACCAAGCCCACGGGCAAGTACAGTGTATACCTCAACGACAGCGTAGTGGCAAAGATGATGGGCCGGGACGAGATTGCCAGGGCTTTTGAAGAAGAGACGGGCGTGAAGTTCGGATCGGTTTCCGAAGACGGGCTCATTGGTCTTTTCAGCACGGCCGACATTGGCATGAACGACCAGGAGCCTGCTGCCCTGATCAATGATGTTCCTTTTACCAACCTGACCATCTCCAGGGTGAAGGCCCTGGTTGCAGGCTTCAGGGCAGGCAAGGACGTGAAAGACCTGATCGGAGCCACAGGCGACGGCATGAATGCAGATCCGCGTATCCATTCCATGGTCAGGAACAACTGCCCGAAAAGAACAGGCGCAGTGCTCTGCCTGGAGTATGAAACCGGAAGCGCCCTCAGGCGTGCATTGAACAATTCGCCCGAAGCGGTGATCGAAACCGTTAAGCAGTCGAACTTACGCGGACGCGGCGGCGCCGGATTTCCGGCAGGCCTGAAATGGGATTTCTGCCGTAAATCAAACAGCGAGATCAATTACCTCGTTTGCAACGCCGATGAGGGAGAACCCGGCACCTTTAAGGAAAGGGTGATCCTTACCGAGATGCCCGAACAGCTTTTCGAAGGCATGGCTATTGCCGCCTATGCGCTCAAGGCCAAAGAAGGCATCCTCTACCTGCGCGCCGAATATCTCTACCTGAAAAACTACCTGGAAGATGTGCTGCAGAAGATGAGGGAAAAGAACTTTCTGGGTAACAATATCCTCGGCCAACAGGGTTTCGCCTTTGATATCCGCATACAGTTGGGTGCCGGCGCCTATGTCTGCGGCGAGGAATCGGCCCTGATCGAATCCATGGAAGGCAAACGCGGCGAACCGCGTAACCGCCCGCCATTCCCGGTACAGGCAGGATATCATAACATGCCTACCGTGGTTAACAACGTAGAAACCCTGAGCACCGTTGTTAAGATCATCCTTCACGGCGCCGACTGGTTCAAGGCGATCGGGACAGGTGAATCGGCAGGCACCAAGTTGCTCAGCATTTCGGGCGATTGCCAGCATCCGGGCGTGTATGAAGTTGAATTTGGCATGACAATCCAGGAAATGCTGGATATGGTGGGTGCCACTTCCGTACAGGCCGTGCAGGTGGGCGGCCCTTCGGGTACCTGTATCAACAAAAGCAAATTTAACCAAACCATTTCCTTTGAGGAACTTCCCACCGGAGGAGCCATGGTGGTGATCGGGAATAACCGTGACCTGCTCAGGGATGTGGTCATGAATTATATGGATTTCTTTATTGACGAGTCCTGCAGTTCATGCGCACCTTGCCGTTCGCTTACGGTGATCCTGCGCAACAAGCTTGAAAAGCTGCTGAACGGCTATGGCACCAGGAACGATATCGAGGAACTCTACACATGGGGAAAATATATGAAGCAGGCCAACCGTTGTGGCCTCGGCCAGACTGCCGCCAACCCTATCCTTACCACCATCGAGAACTTCCGCCCGCTTTATGAAGCCCTGATCAGAACCGACCAGGAATATGTTTCGGAGTTCAACATGGATAAAGCCGTTGCAGAATCCTGCAACTATGTTGGCAGGGTGCCCAATATTCACTAATTGCATTAACAGAATCTGAAAAGACATAATAATATGGACGACAAGATTAAATTTACCATCGATGGAAAGGAATGCCAGGCGAAACAGGGCCAAAGCATTATTGATGCCGCAAAAGAGAACGGCATCTTCATTCCGTCGCTTTGTCACGTTGAAGGCGTGAAGCCTGCCGGTTCATGCCGCATTTGCAATGTGCAGGTGAACGGCCGCAATATGACGGCCTGCAGCACACCGGTCAGCGAAGGCATGAACGTCGAAAGCAAACTGCCCGAACTGGAGGAAATGCGCAAAGCCATCATTGAAGTGATGTTCGTGGCAGGCAACCATTTTTGCCCGGCCTGCGAGAAGAGCGGCAATTGTGAGCTGCAAGCCCTCGGCTACCGTTACCTGATGATGGTGCCCCGTTTCCCTTACGAATTTCCAATAAAAGGGGTAAATGCCGACAGCAGATACATCTACCACGACAGAAACCGCTGTATTCTTTGCAAGCGCTGCGTGCGCACCATCATGAAGGATGGTAAGCATGTTTTTGCGTTTCACGGCAGGGGCGGAGAGAAACTCCATGTCGAGATCGATACAGAACTGGCTTCACAACTCAGCGAGGCAGAAGCCCAGGAAGCCATGGACATCTGTCCGGTCGGGGCTATCCTGAAAAAAGAACGTGGTTATTATTCACCTATCGGAGAGCGCAAATTTGATAAGATGCCCATCGGTAGCGATATTGAAAACAAATAAATAAAAGGAGACCAAATAAATGAGCAAACCAGTAGTAGCAACAACATCGCTTGCCGGCTGTTTCGGTTGTCATATGTCCCTTCTCGATATCGATGAGCGGATACTTGAACTGATCGAGCTGGTTGAATTCAATAAATCTCCGGTCGACGACATCAAGACTTTCACCAAGCAATGCGACATCGGCCTCATCGAAGGCGGATGCTGCAACAGTGAAAATGTGCACGTCCTGAAGGATTTCCGGAAAAATTGCAAAATTCTCGTTTCATTGGGTGAATGTGCGATTATGGGCGGCCTGCCTGCGCTCCGCAACGGGATCCCGGTTGAGGAATGCCTGCGCGAAGCCTATCTCGACGGTCCCACGGTCGGGTTGAACCACGAAAAGGTGCTGCCGAACGACGATGAGCTTCCGATGATCCTCGACAAGGTATATCCCTGCCACGAGATCGTGAAGATCGACTATTACCTGCCGGGATGCCCGCCCAGAGCCGACCTGATCTGGAATGCACTGGTCGCCCTCGTCACCGGCGATGAATTGAAATTACCCTATGAAGTAGTAAAATTTGACTAAAAAGGAGACCTTTAAATGGCACAGAAAATAACCATAGAACCGGTAACCCGCGTGGAAGGACACGGCAAGGTTACAGTACATTTGGATGACCAGAACAATGTTTCGCAAACCAGGCTGCACATTGTTGAGTTCAGGGGCTTTGAACGTTTTGTACAGGGGAGGCCCTACTGGGAAGCACCCGTGCTGGTACAGCGCCTCTGCGGCATTTGCCCCGTAAGCCACCACCTGGCAGCAGCAAAAGCCCTTGATGTGATCGTAGGGGCAGGAACCGGCGAAGGCCTCACACCCACCGGTGAAAAGATGCGCCGCCTGATGCACTACGGACAAATGTTCCAGTCGCATGCCCTTCACTTCTTCCACCTGGTGTCGCCCGACCTTCTGTTCGGAATCGACGGCGACCCGGCCATCAGGAACGTGATCGGCGTGGCACTGATGCACAAAGATCTCGCTGTGCAGGGCGTGATGATGCGCAAATACGGGCAGGAGGTCATCCGGGCCACGGCCGGTAAAAAGATCCATGGTACCGGCGCAATCCCGGGAGGTATCAATAAATACCTGAGTGCGGAAGACAAGGAATCATTCCTGAACGGCCCCGATCCGCTCAATATCGAACAAATGATCGCGTGGTCGCATGGCGCACTCGATTTTTTCAAGGATTATTACAAAAAGAACAAGGAGTTTATCGACAACTTCGCACAGTTTCCGTCCAACCACCTCAGCCTCGTACGCAAAGACGGTGCACTCGACCTTTACCATGGCGTTCTGAGGGCTGTTGATAGCGAAGGGAATAAAATACTTGACGATGTCGACTACCAGCAGTACAACGACTATATCGAAGAAGAAGTGCGTTCGTGGAGTTACATGAAATTCCCCTACCTGAAACATCTTGGTAAGGAAAAAGGATGGTACAGGGTAGGACCGCTGGCGCGACTGAACACCTGCGATTTTATCCCGACACCGCTGGCGCAGAAGGAATTCGAGGAATACAAGGCGCTTACCAATGGCAAGCCCAACAACATGTGCATGCATTATCACTATGCCAGGCTGATCGAGACACTCCACTCGGCTGAGATGATCCGTGAACTGCTCAACGATCCCGACCTGATGGAAGGAGAACTCACCACCAGGGGTACCAAGGTGCCCGAAGGTGTCGGTCTTATCGAAGCACCGCGCGGAACCCTTTTCCATCATTACAGGATCAACGAGAAGGACCAGATCACCATGGCCAACCTCATCGTTTCCACAACCAACAACAATGAACCGATGAACCAGTCGGTGAACAGGGTGGCCAAGTCATGGATGAACGGGCATACCGAGATCACCGAGCCCATGATGAACGCCGTGGAAGTCTCCATCAGGGCCTATGACCCCTGCCTGAGCTGTGCCACGCACGCCCTGGGCAAGATGCCGCTCGAAGTGTCATTGTATGATGCAGGCAATAACCTGATCGATAAAAAAAGGACGTAAAAGGACATTGGAAGTGTTGATCTATGGATATGGCAACCCCGGCAGGCAGGACGACGGCCTGGGCAATGCCTTCGTGAACCGCATCCGTGAATGGGTGGCGATCGAAGGCTTGCATGGTTTCGATTTCGACAGCAACTACCAGTTGAATATCGAAGACGCCGAAGCCATTTCCGGGAAGGACCTGGTGATCTTTGCCGACGCTTCAAAGGAGGAAATTGATGATTTTTGCCTGAGCAGCGTCGATGGCACAACGGAACTGTCGTTTACAACACATGCTGCCTCGCCGGGATATATCGTGAAACTCTGCCATGAGCTGTTTAACCGTAAACCCCATGTCTTTTTGCTGCATATAAAAGGATATGAATGGGATTTTAAGGAAGGGCTCAGCAAAAGGGCATCGTTGAACCTGGATGCCGCCCTCTTTTATATGAAGAAGAAATTGCTGCATCCCGAATCATTATTGAAAAGAAACCTGAAATATTGTTAACCATCTATTCAAAGCATATTAAGTATGGATCTAAAAACACGTTACATGGGATTGGAACTGAAAAATCCAATCATCGTCAGCAGTTCAAAACTTACCAGCACCATCGATAATATCCGCAAATGTGCCGATCAGGGTGCGGG
>CAYOLA010000056.1:0-13824 GCA_964404735.1 uncultured Bacteroidales bacterium | reverse complement strand
AAACGCTTTAGTTCAGTAATATATGTATTTCGCTTGCGGCCGCTGCCAGCGGCCTCCAGCCGAATGCTTAAAATGCTTTAGTTCAGTAATATATGTATTTCGCTTGCGGCCGCTGCCAGCGGCCTCCAGCCGAATGCTTAAAATGCTTTTATTCAGTAATATAAACATTTTGCTTGCGGCCGTTATCAGACCCTCAGTATGACACCAACGCTCATATTCACCAGTTTTGCGGTATACACCCTGCTGCTTTTTGTCGTCAGCTACCTGACATCCGGCAGGTCCGATAATGAAACCTTCTTTCTCGGAAACCGGCAATCGCCCTGGTATGTGGTGGCATACGGGATGATCGGCGCCTCACTCAGCGGAGTCACCTTCATATCAATACCAGGGGATGTGGGCAATACCCAATTCTCCTACATGGTGATCGTGCTGGGGTACCTGCTCGGCTATTTTGTGATCGCCAGGGTGTTGCTTCCCATGTACTACAGGCTGCAACTTACTTCCATCTATAGTTATCTTGAACAAAGACTCGGCTTTTGGTCGTATAAGACGGGTGCCGTATTTTTTCTGCTCAGCAGGATCATTGGCGCTTCATTCAGGATGTTCCTGGTGGTAAACGTGCTCCAGATATTTGTCTTTGATGCATGGGGCATCCCATTTCAGGCAACCGTGGCCCTTTTCATCATCCTGATCATGCTCTATACCTTCCGGAGCGGCATTCGTACCATCGTCTGGACTGACACATTGCAGACCACCTTTATGCTGCTTTCCGTGATCCTGACTTTAATTTTTATCTCAGGAGAGATGGGCTGGGCATGGCCCGACCTGCTGAGGGAGGTCCGCGAAAGCGAATACAGCCGTATGTTCATCACCTCCTGGCAGGACCGCCACTTTGTGGTAAAGGATTTCCTGGCAGGGATGTTCATTGCCATCGTGATGACCGGCCTCGACCAGGACATGATGCAAAAAAACCTTTCCTGCCGGAATCTTCGGGATGCACAGAAAAACATATACTGGCTGAGTTTTTCCCTGGTTCCCGTCAATCTGCTTTTCCTTTGTCTTGGGGCTGTATTATGGATCTTCAGTTCAGGCATCAGCAGTTTTCCGGCCATGGGTACCACTGATGAGCTTTTCCCGCTCATCGCCCTTCAATATCTCGGGCCTGTGGCAGGCATCACCTTCATCATCGGCCTGATTGCCGCCGCCTACTCAAGTGCCGACAGTGCCCTGACAGCCCTCACTACATCCTTTTCGGTCGACATCCTTGGTGTTGAGCGCAACAGGCTGGACAGTGCCCGGCGAAAAACCCGGATGCGCTATGCCGTTCATATCGCCATTTCGTTTGTGGTATTCCTGGTTATTGTCGGATTTAACACCATCAACGACAGATCCGTGATTTCCGCCCTCTTCACCATTGCCGGTTATACTTACGGACCCCTGCTCGGGATGTTCGCTTTCGGGCTGTTTACCAGGTATCGTGTGCGGGATGCTTATGTCCCGCTTATCGCCATACTTTCTCCGGCCATCTGTTACCTCCTGAGTGTTTATGACCAGCAGCTTTTCGGGGGCTACGACCTCGGCTTTGAACTATTGCTTGTTAATGGCTTTCTGACCTTTACGGGCTTGCTCCTTGTTCATAAAAAGTGAAAAAAATTCGCCCCATACATCTTGGATTATAGATATTTTCGCAGTCAAAAGCAGTATTTTATTATTAAGCGAAGGCTGTTTCCGTTCATGCCGGAATGACCAATGCCGGGCGTGGCCGGAAGCGGCATTATCAATTTAAAAACACCTAAATGGAAAACATCAGATTCAAGGCACTGGAAGTTATTCTTAACCGCAAGGCGGTGATGTTTCAGCCACCCGAAGGGAAGATTTCGGAATATTTTGGTGAGCAGACCTTCAACCAGATATCCATGCAGGAGTTTCTTCCCGGCGATGCTTATTTGCAGGTGATCCGTTCGATGCAGCTGGGGGAGAAGATCGACCGCAAGATGGCCGATCAGATCGCCGCTTCGCTCAAGGCATGGGCCATGAGCAAGGGTGCAACACATTATACACACTGGTTTCATCCGCTTACGGGTGCTACAGCCGAAAAGCATGATGCCTTCATCAATCCCCTTGAGGGAGGCAAGGCCATAGAAAATTTCCAGGGCGGGCAGCTCATACAGCAGGAACCCGATGCCTCAAGCTTCCCGAGCGGAGGCATACGCAACACCTTTGAAGCCAGGGGTTATACGGCCTGGGACCCGACAAGTCCTGCCTTCATCATGGATCATACGCTCTGTATCCCCACGGTGTTTGTCTCATATACGGGGGAGGCGCTCGATTATAAAACGCCACTGCTGAACGCCCTTGATGCCATCGACAAGGCTGCTACGGCTGTGTGCCGCTATTTCGATAAGGACGTGAACAGGGTTATTGCCACCCTGGGCTGGGAGCAGGAATATTTCCTGGTCGACAATGCTTTGTATATGGCGCGGCCCGATCTGCTGCTTACGGGAAGGACGGTTTTCGGGCATGCTTCCGCCAAGGACCAGCAGCTGTCAGACCATTATTTCGGCAGCATCGCCCCGCGGGCCAAAGAATTTATGAAAGAATTCGAATATGAGTGTCATCGACTGGGGATTCCTTTAAAAACAAGGCATAACGAGGTTGCTCCCAACCAGTTCGAATGCGCGCCGGTATACGAGGAAGCCAACCTGGCCGTCGACCATAACCAGTTGGTGATGCACATCATGCAAAAGGTGGCCGGAAACCACGACCTCACGGTGCTGCTGCACGAAAAGCCCTACGCCAGGGTGAACGGGTCGGGAAAACACAACAACTGGTCGTTATCGACCGATACCGGCATCAACCTTGTAAGTCCCGGCAGGGATGCCCGCTCCAACCTTCGTTTTATCACTTTTCTGGCGAATATCCTGATGGCGCTCAACAAACATGCCGACCTCATCCGCGCCAGCATTGCATCGGCCGGCAACGACCTGCGCCTGGGAGCCCATGAAGCACCCCCGGCCATCATATCTGCCTTTATCGGCTCCCATCTCTCCGGCATCCTCGACCAGATCGCCAAAAGCAGGGTAAACGGAAAGCTGCCTGCCGACGGGCCGCTCGAAATGCACCTCAACATCCCCAAAATACCGGAAATCCTGGCCGACAACACCGACCGGAACCGGACCTCGCCCTTTGCCTTTACCGGCAACAAGTTTGAGTTCAGGGCCGTGGGGTCGGCTGATACCTGCAGCAACGCCATGACGGTGCTCAACCTGATCGTGGCCGACCAGCTCACATCATTTAAAAACGAGGTGGATGAACTGATCGGGAAAAAGATACACAAAAACAAAGCCATCTACCAGGTGTTGCGCAAATACATCATAGAATCGGAGCGCATCCGTTTCGAAGGGAACTCCTACAGCCATGAATGGGCCGAAGAGGCGAAAAAAAGGGGGTTGTCAAACCTTTCCTCTACACCGGAAGCCCTTAGTGCCTATGTTTCCGGCCAGACCATGTCGCTTTTCGAACGACATAAAGTGCTGAGCAGCCGCGAGCTCCGGGCCAGGTATGAGATCAAACTCGAAAACTATGTTAAAAAGATACAGATCGAGTCACGGGTGATCGGCGACCTGGCCAAAAACCATATCATCCCCATTGCCATCCGCTATCAGAATACCCTGATCGAAAATGCCAAAGGGCTTAGCGAAGTGCTGGATTCAAAAACCTTTGTGAAGTTATCGCGCAACCAGTTGCAAACCATCAAGGAAATATCCGTGCATATCAGCGAGGTGAAAACCCTGGTCGACGCCATGCTGGAGGAACGCAAGATTGCCAACAGGCTTGATTCATTCGAAGATGCGGCCAATGCCTATAACAGGCAGGTGATGCCGTATTTTGAACAAATCCGCCGGCATGTCGATAAACTTGAACTTCTGGTGGACGACGAATTATGGCCGCTGCCAAAATACCGGGAGCTGTTGTTTATCCGATAGGTTTTTAAGGTTTTGATGGTCTTCTGGATTTGCTGAAAACAGAGAACCCCTCCCTTCCGATATCGTTTTTGTTTCCGGCCATCAAACCTTATGATTTTCATTCTTTTTTACCCTTGTTAATCCGCCTAATTTTATAAATTTGGGGCCTTAATATTGACATGTTAATCAAAAAGCAGATACTATGGCAGGCAAAAACCTGAAAGATAAATATAAGATCAAAGGCGTTTATACCTATGCCTGGGACCGTGTGATGAACCAGCGTAAAAAGTTCAGGCGGGTCTTCGACCAAAGCGAGATCAACTACCTGAGCGTTGCCCTGGAGTTTTATAACAAGCTTTTCGACGAGGAAGACTGGCGCACGGAGATCACCTTCCAGGCCCATACCCTTGAAGGCGATAAAAAGACCCACCAGCATTGCAGCGACAAAAAGAAATATACCATCAGCAGTGACCAGAACATCGTGACCCTTAATTTTGGATGGGGAAACGCACAATACGGGCAATACTGGAAAAAGGGTTCCTATATCTGGGAAGTATATATGGACAATGAGCTTGTTGGGTCTGCAAAGTTTCATATTGAGGATGCAGGAAAGGTAGGCCCCGGAGAAAATCCGTATTTTGAGGTGAAATCGTTGAAAACCTATGAGGCTCCCGAAGGCGACCTGCCTGAGGCGGAAAGAATATACCTCAAGGGTTTCCCGAAAAAGGAAACACGCTATATCATGTCGGAGCTGAAATTTGTCAACAATGTGCCGGACGAGTGGCTCTGCGAACTTTTTTTCAAGTATTACGACGATACAGGCACGCTGGTAGGGGTGAGCGACAGCCTCGGATATATCACCCCCGAACTGGGCCCGGGCGAAACCTTTACCATCACGGCAGGCTGGGGCAGCGCCTCGGGCGATTCATGGATACACGATGATTATCGCGTAGAGGTCGTCTTTATGGATCAGGTAGTTGCCATGATCCCCTTTGCCGTAGGCGATGAAAATGTGGAAAGGCTGAGCGATTACGAAGCCCTCATCAATGAGGATGTGTCTGCCTTCTACGGGCATCGCGGGCTGCCGCAAAACTCCCGCCCGGTCAATACCGGTGAAGAGGAGGATACAAATACGGAGGATGCCGCGGGGGAAGAAGAAGAAAAAGAAGAAGTCAGCATTGAGATCAATGACAGGCCACTGAATGAGATACTCGAAGAACTCGACATGCTCGTAGGGCTTAAAGAGATCAAACGAAAGGTCAGGGAGTATGTTGATTACGTTTGCTACCTGCAATATCGGCGCGATAAGGGGTTAAAAGATGATGAGGATATTCAGCTGCATAGCGTTTTTACCGGCAATCCGGGTACGGGGAAAACCACGGTGGTGAAATTGCTGGGGCAGATCTACCATTCCATGGGGCTGCTTTCCAAAGGGCATGTCCACGCCGTGGAAAGCAGTGACCTGATCTCAGGCTATGTGCGGCAAACGGGCAAGGATACAAAGGAAGCCATTGAAAAGGCCCGTGGCGGCATCCTGTTCATCGACGAGGCCTATATGCTCTTTAAGGATCATACGACCAACGACTTTGGCCCCGAAGCAGTGGCTGCCCTCATCGTGGAGATGAGCGACGGGCCCGGCGACATTGCCATTATGGTGGCCGGTTACCCCGCCGAAATGGAGCGTTTTCTGGATTCAAACCCGGGCCTGAAATCCCGTTTCAGGAATTATTACCATTTCGAGGATTATACCCCCGCCGAACTATTGGAAATAGCCGGGTATGCAGCCCGTAAAAAAGAAGTCGTGCTCTCTGACCAGGCGCTTGCCAGGATGAAGAAGATACTGACGGATGCTTACCGCAGGCGCGACCGCAGCTTCGGCAACGCCCGGCTGGCACATTCACTGGTCGACGAAGCCAAGATGAACCTCGGCATCCGGATTGTGCGGACTCATGACCCGGAAGACCTGACCAAAGAACTGCTGACTACGGTTGGTGGTGAGGATGTGATCGATACCACAACAGGCAGGACAGAGGAAAGGCTCTGCCTTGATGTCGACAAGGCCCTGCTCGACCAGGCCATGGCCGAGTTGAACAACCTTACGGGCCTCCATTCCATTAAACAGGAGATGCAGGAACTGGTACGTTTGACCCGCTATTACCGCGAAATGGACAGGGATGTGCTCAGGGCCTTCTCCATGCATTCGGTATTCATGGGTAACCCGGGTACGGGGAAAACCACCGTGGCGCGGATAATCGGTAAGGTCTTCAAGGCCCTCGGAATGCTCGAACGCGGACACCTCGTCGAAGCCGATGCCAGCGATCTCATCGCAGGCTTCATCGGGCAGTCGGCACTCAAAACCAAAGAACTCGTTAAAAGTGCCATGGGTGGCATACTGTTCATCGACGAAGCCTATGCCATTACCGAAGGGCAGGGCGGCAGGGGAGGCGACGACTTTGGGAAAAAGGCCGTTGCCGCACTCATCAAGGAGATGGAAGACCACCGCGGCGAATTTGCCGTGATCGTGGCCGGGTACCCCGACAACATGGAGGAATTTATCAAATCCAACCCGGGTATCAAGTCACGCTTCGACCGCACTTTCCATTTTGAGGATTTTACGGAAGAAGAGCTCTGGCTGATCGCAGTCAATATGTTTGCCGCCAAAGGCGTAAAAGCCGATAAAGAGGCGGCTGCGCATCTGCAGACCTATATCGCACACCTATATGCCAATCGCAATAAGTTCTTCGGCAATGCACGATCAGTCAGAAAGCTTGTCGAAAAGAGCTTCCGCAACCATGAACTCCGGATGGCCGACCTCAGCAGGGAGGAGCGTACCGAAAAGGTGATCTCGGCAATTACCCTTAAGGATGTGGCAGAATTTGTGTCCGGCGGTGAAAAGACCGAAAAAAGAGGGATTGGCTATAAGTTTGGCTAATGAGGGATCATTCCTCCTCTGTGAGCTTCTCAATCATGCGGGCGTCAGCATCTGCTTTCGCAGTTTCTCCCAGTTCCCTGTATATATTTTCCCTGAGAAGATAGGCAAGTATATCCCCCTTGTCGATTTCCAATACCTTTTCCAAATCGTGCAGGGCTTCGGGGTATTTCTGAAGCCGGGCCAGGGCCTCTGCGCGGCAGTTGAGGTAAAGGGCGTCGCAGGGCTCCAGTTTCACGGCAATGTCGAAGTCGATCAGGGCATCCCGTGAGAATCCCTCCGAGAGCATGAGGTGTCCCCGTCTGAAATAATAAAAAGCATTGCTTCCCTCCAGGGCGATGCCCCGGTTAAATTCCTCCAGGGCTTCCCGCATCATTCCACTTTCCTGATAGGCAATGCCCTGCTCAATGTGCGCCCAGGCATTCCCGGGTTCCTCCTCCAGTGTGGCGGTGGTGCGCCGGATGATACTGTCCGGGCTTTCCTCTCTGCCTGCAGCCTCCGGCAAGGCCATATAATCAGCAGCAACCCCCTTGCTTTCGTCGCCCATCATATCGGGATAACCCTGTTTGTCGAAATAGCTTTCGAGAAAGTCTGTAAAATCATTGGCAACCAATCCCCAACTTTCGGGCGGCTCTTCGTGAAAGGCATCAAATACCGGCGACTCAGCATCCCCATCCCCCGTATTGACAAACACCAGGTATTCGCCTGTTGATGACCTGCAAAAGGGAATATATGGGCAGGCAGGCATGGAGCCGCTGCGCCTTCTGGCAAAAGAATCATATGCTTCGGTAATTTCCCTGATGCTGAGCAGGTAATTGGCATTCCAGGCGGCCGTTTCAAAGTCGCCTTCGCGCAGGATCCCCACCAGGCTGTCGTTCACGATCATCCCCCCGTTGGCGTATGCAAGAAATGCCTTGTGAGTTACCGGGAGCCTGACGCCATGCTTATTTTCAAAGTCGTCAACCGCCGCCATGTCGGCGGGATCATTGAAGCGGCAGGGCACCATCCCACTGCCGATCAGCAGGTCGAGCCTGTGAATTAATTCGTCGATGCGTGTTTTCATGCTTCTTTATCAGTCGGGGTGAAACCTGGGAATGTCATCGGCCCGTGGTTTCGGCTTTCGGACAATTTTTGGCTTGCTGCGCCTGATCACCGGGCGGGGGTCTTTCTTTTCCGTTACAACCGGCACGGTCTTTCTTTCGCTTTCCCATGCATAAAGCTCAGCCCTGAAGGCCTGAAAACCATTGTTCAGGGTTCCCCGCAGGCTCTCGTTATTGTCATCGGGAACCTCCTTTTTCCTGTTACCCGAAAGGAAAAACATAAGGATCTTGAACAAGACATAAAGAATGCTGACGATGATGATCAGGGAGAGGGTGGCCAGGGTCACGGCCGACATCATCACCGTCAGGACGGTATAAGCAATGATACGCACCGGCGAATACCAGCCATGCATCCGTATGCTTTCGGCAATGATGAGGCAGAAAAGGGTAAGGTACAGCAGGTTGATAAAGTTCATAAACCAAACGGATGAACTGCTGCTGAGCAAAACGTTCAGTCCTTCCACCGGCAGGATCAGCAGGTAATAATCACGGGCAAGGTTGTTCCTGAAGAGCAGGGCAATAAAAAGTAAAGCCGTGATAAAGGCGCCCGTACGAAGCGCCCACCAGTTGGTCCGGAAATAGTTTTTCGGGCCGGTCACGAGGTAAAAGAAGAATTCGGGTATTAAGCCTGCCGCCAGGGGAATGCGGTAATACCAGTTATAAGCACGGTCATTCCCTTTCCCGCTACCGGCAATGTAGTTGTCCCACGCGAAGGTAAGCCGCAAACCGTAGCGGATCGATAATGAGATCATGAATACGGAGGCGAGCAGGCCAAAGAAATACATAATGAAATTCAGCATAGCAATCGATTATCTTGTTAAAAGGCCCCGGCGGCGGCCGAAAAACAATACGTAAAACCGGTAGATAAGATACAGCGCCAGCAATGTTAGAAAAAACAATGCGGTGTACATTCCCGCGAAAAAATAAATGATCATCAGGGGCAATAATACCAGTGTGCGAATAATTCCGTATTTAGGTCTGAACAGCCTGTAACTTTGTATTGCTACTGCCACAGCCATTCCCGCGAAACCGGCCAGCATCACAATGCTGAGCCATTGCCAGGCGGATGCCTCTCCCATGCCCTGAAAAGAAAAGGGGTTGAACGATTCCCATTTTCCGGAGCCCGTAAAAAGCGACAGGCTGAACAGCAAGCCAAGGATGAAGGACACACTGATGTGCCAGGGACTTTCCCTGAAACCGATGCCACGTCCCGACTTGCTGCTGAGGTAAATGTCGAGGCGGTAAAGTTTCTTTCGAACAAAATACAGGATCACCAACAGCAGGATCATGCCTGCCAGGATCAATACCAGCGGGGGACCGGAATAAAGGCTTGTTACTTGTTGGATGCTGTCCACGTTGATCAATGGAGTTTGACAGATTGCGGGCAAATATAAAAAAATACGGGCAGCCTTTGGCAAACATGGAGGAATTCTTACATTTACCGGCAAAGAAGCCTTCATGACACTGTTAAATCCGATCGTAACAAAATGCCCCCATTGCGGGACCCGGATGAGCGACTACGAAATGATGTCGTATACCGTTTTTCAGTCCCAAAATTATTCCGACGGCAAGTCGGATAATGGGGTACCCGATGAAAGGATGGTCAGCATTTGCGTTGGGTGCAGTTGTCCCTTCTGGCGGGACGATGCCATCATTCCTTATGAGGATTTTGTAGAAATGCCTGCAGACCTGCCATTTGCAAAGGATATTAACGAACACTTGTGGAATTTTGAAGACGACAGGCAGGTACAGCGCATCGGCTTTTATAAAGATCTGCTGGATAAGGGCTTTCACGATTCAGATGAAAAAGAAGCATACCTGCGCACACGGCTCTGGTGGGCGGTGAATAACCTGCTCAGGTACCGAAGGAGATGGATGCCGCCTTTTCGCCCCCGGCTCATCCTGTCAGCCATCCGGCATAACCGGAAGAAACGGCAACTATTCATGCACTACAGGCAACTGCTGCAGGATAATCTTGAAAGGCTCATATTCCTGTACATCAAAGGCGGCGACACCGATCTGCTTTACCTGGCGAATATGTACAGGGAAAAAGGGGATTTTTCCAAAGCTGCCGGGGTTCTTGCGAAAACAGACAACACAAAGGATAAGTTTTACCGGGTACTTTTGAAAAAATGCAGGCGCAGCGATTTCAGGGTGTTTGAGATAAAATGATCTTACAGGTATTTATTCAGATAAAAGTTATTGTAATCGGGGTGATCCATTTCGGAATTTCTTTGTAGTTTTGCCGGCGTTCGGCGTGGGGTGGATAACACGCTTCAGGAATCCCACATCATACTTAATATAAAGACCAGCAGGCATGAACGACAAACTTCAGGAACTGACCAGTAAAATTTATCAGGAAGGTTTTGAAAAAGGAAAAAAAGATGCCGACGAGATCGTTGGCAAGGCCAAATCAGAGGCTGAAGCCCTGGTGAAAGATGCCAAAAAGGAAGCTGCCCGTATTGTTGAGGATGCCCGGAAAGAGGCTGAAGAACTCAAAAAGAATGTGCAGTCTGAACTGGCTCTTTCTTCGCGGCAGGCCATCAATGCTTTGAAACAGCAACTTTCTGAGTTGGTTTCGCAAAAGGGCGTTGATGAAGCCCTTGGAAAGGCATTCGACGATAAGGAGTTTATCAGCAAAATCATCCTGGCCATCGCCGGGAACTGGGAAAAGATCGACAAGAGCGGCGGGAATGTCTCCCTGCTTCTGCCCGAAAAAGACAGGGGAAAGCTCGACGATTTCCTGCAGGGAAAAGTCGCCGGGCAGCTGAAGGCAGGCCTGGATATCGATTACGATGAAGGAGTCAAAAGCGGCTTCAGGATCGGCCCCGCCGACGGACATTTCAGGATCAGCTTTACTGAAGACGACTTCAGGAATTTCTTTATCCAATACCTTCGTCCACGCACCAGGAAAATTCTTTTTGGGGAATAAGCAGGAGGAAAAATTTTGAAAAGACAATATCATTACCTGGTTGCCGGCCTTCCTGAACTCCTGCTCGATGAGGGCAGGCTTAAAACCACCCCCGCTGCGCTGAAATCAGACTTCGGGAGTGCTTTGCACCCCGCCGACCTCGACCTGCTGAAAGTGCTGTTCCTCCAATTTGATAATGCCAATCTGCTAAACCTCCTTGAAAAAAAGGAAGCCGGATTCGATGAAAGGGGAAACTTTTCGCAGGAATTGCTCGAAGAACAGATCCGTGATCAGGACGGCAGCCTTCCCCCTTACATGAACCGCTTCATTGCCGACTTTAAGGAAAACCAGCGGGATAATCCCGATATGCTTTGGGAAAACCTGCTCGAACTTTATTATTATGAGTACGGGATGCAACTGGAGAATGAATTCCTCGCAAAGTGGTTTGCATTTCAGTACAATAAGCGCACACTGCTCACAGCCCTGATAAGCCGCAAATTTGAACTGATTGCCGAAAACCACCTGCCGGGCGATCAGGGGATCAGCAGCCAGTTGTTGCGGAGCAATGCACGCGATTTCGGCATCTCGGGAGAATTCCCGGAGGTTGAAAAGGTGCTGCAGGCTTTTGAGAACGAAAACCTCATGGCACGGGAAAAGGCACTCGACGGAGTCGATTGGGAATGGATCGATGAAAACACATTCTTTAACTATTTTACCATAGAAAAGATACTCGGATTCTTCCTGCAGTTCATGCTGGCCGACCGTTGGATGAAACTCGATGAAAAAGAAGGCAGGAAATTGTTCAAAGAATTGCTCGAAAAGCTCGGAGAAAGTTACGAGCTTCCCGGTGAATTCAGCCTTGCCCGCATTCAGCAGCAGAAAAAGCGGGAAGTGGAGTAAATAAACAGGATTTATTATAAAATACCGATATCATATATGACGAAAGGAAAAGTTAACGGAATTATTTCAAACCTGGTGATCGTTGAGGTCGACGGCCCGGTCTCGCAAAACGAGATTTGCTATATCATACTGGGCACTACCCGGCTGATGGCGGAAGTGATAAAGGTGGACGGAAAAAATGCCTATGTCCAGGTTTTTGAGAGCACCCGTAACCTCAGAACGGGCGACAGAGTTGAGTTTGCCGGACATATGCTCGAGGTTGCACTGGGCCCCGGCATACTGTCGAAGAATTTCGACGGCCTGCAGAATGACCTGGATAAGATGAAGGATGTTTTCCTGAAACGGGGTGAATACACACCGGCACTGGAAGACAATAAAAAATGGAAGTTCAAACCCCTTGCCACGCCCGGCGACAAAGTGTTGGCGGGATCATGGCTGGGCGAGGTTACCGAGAACTGGATCGCCCACAAGATCATGGTGCCATTCAAGCTGGAAGGAAAATACACGGTGAAGTCGGTGGTTGCCGAAGGCGAATACACCATCCTCGACACCATTGCTGTGATCACCGACCATGAAGGCAGGGAACACGAGGTGACCATGATGCAGAAATGGCCGGTGAAGATCGCTATCAGGGCCTACCGTGAAAAACCGCGTCCGTTTAAAATGATGGAAACAGGTATTCGTTGCATCGACTCCCTGAACCCCATCGTGGAAGGTGGTACGGGCTTCACCCCGGGTCCCTTCGGAACGGGTAAAACGGTATTGCAGCATGCGCTGTCGAAACATGCCGAGGCCGATATGATCGTTGTGGCTGCCTGCGGGGAGCGTGCCAACGAGGTGGTCGACATCTTTACGGAATTCCCGGAGCTGGAAGACCCGCGCACGGGGCGCAAGCTCATGGAGCGGACCACCATCATCGCAAATACTTCGAACATGCCCGTGGCCGCCCGCGAAGCATCCGTGTATACAGCCATGACCATCGCCGAATACTACCGCTCGATGGGGTTAAAAATATTGCTGCTCGCCGACTCCACCTCACGCTGGGCACAGGCCCTCCGCGAGATGTCGAACAGGATGGAAGAACTTCCCGGACAGGATGCATACCCCATGGACCTGCCGGCCATCATCTCCAACTTCTATTCGCGCGCTGGATATGTTTACCTGAACAACGACACAACGGGAAGTATCACCTTTATCGGGGCCGTTTCGCCTGCCGGCGGAAACCTCAAGGAACCCGTCACCGAATCGACCAAAAAGGCCGCACGTTGCTTCTATGCGCTCTCTCAGCAAAGAGCCGACAGCAAACGTTACCCGGCCGTAGACCCCATCGAAAGCTATTCGAAATACCTCGAATACGACGAATTTATCGAATACCTGAAGGAAAATGTTTCGGAAGAATGGCTCGCGCAGATCCTGTATGCCAAAAACCTTCTCATCCGGGGCAAGGAAGCCTATGAGCAGATCAACATCCTGGGCGACGACGGCGTGCCCATCGACTACCACTTGCGTTACTGGAAATCGGAGATCTTCGACTTTGTGATCCTGCAGCAGGACGCTTTTGACGATATCGATGCTTCCACACCCATCGCGCGTCAGCGTTATATGATGGATGTTATCATGCGGATCGTAAAGGAAGATTATGATTTCGAAGGCTTCGAAGAGGTTAATGAGTATTTCAGGAGGATGATCAACGTGCTCAAACAGATGAACTATTCGGAATTTGAGTCGGAGCAGTTTAGGAAATTCGAGTCGGAACTCGAGGAAATTTTAATTGAAAGGAAGGTGGCCCAGGAGGCATAAAACCCGCGGCACCTCAAAAATATTGAATATGGAAACTCAGGCATTTCAAAAGGTTTACACCAAAATCACCCAGATCACCAAGGCAACCTGTTCGCTGCATGCCACCGATGTGGGCAACGAGGAACTGGCCCTGATCGGCGGCCGCCTGGCACAGGTGGTGAAGATCATCGGCGACCATGTGACGCTGCAGGTCTTTGGCGGCACCGAAGGCATCCCCAC
>CAYOLA010000055.1:0-1825 GCA_964404735.1 uncultured Bacteroidales bacterium | reverse complement strand
AAGCCGGACAATGACCAAAAAACAGCCTCTTGCCCGGCTTCGTCAGTAAATGCGGAATATGTTTATTTTTTTTCCGCTTCCACCGGACTATTTGACCAGATGTACATCGAGTTGCGGGAACGGGATGTTCAGTCCTTCCTTGCTGAAGGTCTTGTAAACCTTTTCGTTCATATCAAAGAACACAGCCCAGTAGTCGGCACCTTTCACCCACACCCTGACCACGATATTTATGGAACTGTCGGCCATTTCCGAAAGAGCGACAAAAGGTTCGGGATCATCCTGTATGCGTTCATCCGCCCTGATCAGTTCATGGATGACTTTTTTCGCTTTGTCGTAGTCATCGCCGTAGGCGATGCTGAAAGTGAAATCCACCCGCCGGTCTTCCATGGTGGAGAAGTTCGTCAGCGATGCATTTGACAACTGTGAATTCGGGATGATGATCACCTTGTTGTCGGGGGTGTGGAGGATGGTGGTAAATATCCTGATCTCCTTAACTGTACCCTTATGTCCGGCTCCGTCGATGAAATCGCCTACTTTATATGGTTTGAACATGAGGATGATGACGCCTCCTGCAAAATTCTGCAGCGTTCCCTGCAGGGCCAAGCCCACGGCAAGACCGGCGGCACCGATCAGCGCGATAAAGGAGGTGGCTTCGATCCCCACCATTCCCATGACGCTTACGAATAAAAGTACCTTCAGCAGGATGGAGATCAGACTCCTCAGAAATCCCTGCAGTGAAGGATCCAATTCCTTTTTTTTAAAGAGTCGGCGCAGGCTTCTGCTGATGATGCCGATGATCCAGAGACCGACAACCAGTACAATGATGGCGCCCAATACTTTGAGTCCATAAGTGTAGAGAAGATCGGATATCTGCTCCCAGTTTACATTTAATGAATCCATGATCGTTTTGTTTTAATGTTTTACGATGTTAATGAAATAAGTTGTTTCTATCTGTGTTTTGAAAGACAATTAACATAAAAGCAGCAAGCTTGTTCAGTGAACCTCTTTTTATTTATCGGATTCGGCAGGCCTATTTCAGCCATCGGTCGAGCCAGTTAAAGAAAGTTCGTTGCCACAGCACCCCGTTCTGGGGCGTAAGCACCCAGTGGTTTTCATCGGGAAAGAAGAGGAATTCGGCTTCGATCCCCCGCAGGACGGCGGCGTTAAAGGCACTCATCCCCTGTGTGTATGCAATGCGGTAATCGCGTTCGCCGTGGATCACCAGGATGGGGGTATCCCAGCGGCCTACAAAACGGTGTGGGCTGTTGGCATAGCTGTTCATGGCAACGGGGTTGTTCTTTTCCCAGAAAGCCCCGCCCAGGTCCCAGTTCACGAACCACATCTCTTCGGTTTCGAGGTATTGTGCCTCGAAGTTGAACATGCCGTCGTGGGCGATAAAGGCACTGAAGCGGCCATCGTGGTTGCCGGCCAGCCAGAAGACCGAAAACCCGCCATAGCTGGCGCCAACCGCGCCGAGTCGTGATTCATCAATATAGGGCTCGGCAGCCATTGCATCAATGGCCGACAGGTAATCGCGCATGTTCTGTCCGCCGTAATCGCCGCTGATCTGCTCATTCCATTCCTGTCCAAAGCCCGGAAGGCCCCGCCGGTTGGGGGCGACAACAATATAGCCGTTGGCTGCCATCATCTGGAAGTTCCAGCGGTACGACCAGAACTGGCTGACCATGCTTTGCGGTCCTCCCTGGCAGTAGAGCAGGGCCGGGTATTTTTTTGACGGATCGAAGTGGGGGGGATAGATCACCCAGGTAAGCATGTCCTTGTTGTCGCTGGTCTTGATCCAGCGCTTTTCGACCTTACCCATGGT
>CAYOLA010000054.1:0-2995 GCA_964404735.1 uncultured Bacteroidales bacterium | reverse complement strand
CCCACACTCACTTGCCCAGGTGGCGGAAATGGTAGACGCGCATGGTTGAGGGCCATGTTCCTGCTTGGGAGTGCAAGTTCGATTCTTGTCCTGGGCACTTTAGCGTTTTGAGCTTTTTAAATCTGAAACACACCCACACGCACACCCGCTTGCCCAAGTGGCGGAATTGGTAGACGCGCTAGTTTCAGGGACTAGTGACCGCATGGTCGTGAAGGTTCGAGTCCTTTCTTGGGCACCAGTTATATCCCTAAACCTCTTTTAGACATTTGTTTAAAAGAGGTTTTTTTGGTGCTGCTATTAAAGCCGGAGTTTATATTGATGTAAACCATGTCGATTCTTGCGGTTGGTTTATTTTTCCAATAGATTATTATTTTTACAGTATAAATTTCAGTGTATGAAAAGTTTTTTAATTTTTTTATCTTTTCTCTTGCTGATGGTTACCGCACAACATGCACAGCAATTCTACAGCCGTCAGGTCCTGCTGGATGATATCGACAGCCTGTGCGTCATGATAAACGAAATCCATCCCGACATGTTTGCCTATTTGTCCCGGCATGAATTTGACAGAGAGGTGGCCAGGTCAAAGCAGCTTGTGCAGGACAGCATGACACGCCTGGGATTCAGCAGGATCATCATACCTCTGGTCGCAAACCTGGGTGATGGGCACACCGCAGTTTTTTTTCCGTATGATGAACTGGAAAATAACTCGGTAAAACTGTTTCCGCTAAACGTTGAGGTGAATTACAGGGATTCATCGGCTACAGTAAAAACGCTTCATGACGATCAGCAATTCAATATTCCCTCAGGATCCCGGATTCTGAATATCAACGGTAAAAATATGAAGGAGATCCTTGGTGATATGCTGCGATATGTTAGCGGGGAAAAGACCTTCTACCGGGCTTCACGCCTTAATAAACGCTTTGCCCCGCTGCTCTTCCTGCTTTATGCGGATTCTTCCTTTTCTGTTGAATACCTGCATGAGGATAAGGTGGGTCAAGTGTTTGTAAACGGGATTCCGTATCCAATGCTCAGGGAAGCCGGCCGGCAAATTCAAATCAACGAACCGAGCCATTCTCTGTTGATGGATGCTGATTATGGGATTGCGATTCTCCGTTTCGATAGTTTTGAAGATATTTACGTTTTAAAGTCTTTTATTGATTCGGCTTTCAGGGTTATTCATGAAAATAATACAGAAAACCTGATCATCGATATCCGCAGGAACGGAGGGGGCGATTCCCGCGTAGCTGATGAGATTTTTCAGTATATTTCACCGGTTCCGTTTAGCCAGGTTGGGAAAATAAAGGAAAAAAGAAGCACAAGACTAAGAAAATACTTAAAGGAGCAATTTGATTATACTTTCAATGATACTGCCCGGTTTAAACAATTTAATGAACCTCCCTTGACCGGATTGCGTGAAAACCCTTTGAGGTATTCCGGCATGATCTGGCTGCTGACCAGTCATTTTACGTTTTCTGCTGCCGCCGATATGGCCTGGGCCTTTAAATACTTTGATATAGGTACAATTGCAGGTGAGGAAACAGGAGGAATGGCTGTATGTTTTGGCGCAGTGATCTCTCAAAAGCTTCTAAATACCAGAATTGAATTTGGCGTACCATACAAACATTTTTGCAACATTGGTGCAAGCGATGATTACAGGCACGGCACGATTCCTGACCATGAGGTGCCTGAAGCAATGGCGCTGGATTATGTTCTGGAACTGATAAAAAATAATGCACGCTAAGGGAACCGGATAAAGGTATGTGTTCTGTTGAACAAAAGGTATGCCCGCCAAATACGGGCCGGACTTTCATCATTCGTCCTGATCCGGTATAACAGAAAAGACCCGGTGAAAGCAAGACTGTATTGCCAAACAGGTAATTTTAATATCTTTATACACCGTTTATTGAATCATTAATCATTAAAATAATAACTTATGCGCTTATTACTTATCAGCAATTCAACAAATTATGGCGAAGCTTACCTGGCATGGCCAAGGCCCTTTATCGCCGACTTCCTCGCTAAAACAGGAATAAAAAATATTTTATTTGTCCCCTACGCGGGTGTTGGGCTTTCCCCCGACGGGGATATCGGGAAATCGTATGACATTTATGAAGGAAAGGTGAAGGGCGTTTTTGAAGAACTGGGTTACAATATTTATTCCGTGCACCGTGAGCAGGATCCCGTTCAGGCTGTCAAAGAGGCCGAAGCCATCGCCGTTGGAGGCGGAAACACCTTTCACCTGGTGCATATGATGCATAAAACAGGTATTATGGAGGCGATCAGGGAGCGGGCGCTCGAAGGAGTTCCGTATATGGGCTGGAGCGCCGGTTCCAACGTGGCCTGTCCGGGCCTGATGACGACCAATGATATGCCCATCATTGAACCCGAGAGTTTTAAATGCATGAACCTGATCCCCTTCCAGATCAACCCGCATTACCTCGATGCCAATCCCGAAGGTCACGGAGGCGAAACCCGCCAGCAAAGGATAGAGGAGTTTCTGGTTGTGAACAAGGAGATGACAGTGGCAGGCCTGCGGGAAAGTTCTCTTTTCGAGGTGGACGGATTTGAACTAGAGCTGAAAGGCACTCGTCCGCTGCGGGTTTTTTGCTTCGGACAGGAACCGGAAGAAGTAGAGCAGGGTAGTGATGTGAATTTTTTGATGGAATAAATCATAGGGTTGCCAACCCTAATAAGGTTGGCAACCTTTTATAATCACCTGATCAGCAACACATTCCCATAGGTATGGGTATTGCCGTCGCCGGCGTCGGTTCCCTGCCAGATGGTCCCGTCTTTGAACTTCGCCGAGATGGTCCACATGTATGTGCCTGCCGGCTGCGGCTGCCCGTTCACGGTGCCGTCCCAGCCTTCGGCGGGGCTGCCGCCGGCATCCAGCTTTGACGACTGCCACAACACGTTGCCCCAGCGGTTGATCACCCTCACCTGGTAAAACTCCAGGTTGCTGCCCACGGGCTTGAAGCGCGTAATGGCCTGGTCC
>CAYOLA010000053.1:0-2346 GCA_964404735.1 uncultured Bacteroidales bacterium | reverse complement strand
TCTGGCAGCCATATCTTCAAAAATGCGGTGAAGCCTTTCAAGCTGTTTGGGGTTTGATGAAAGGATCAGGTTTATATACCCCGCTTCATGCTGGCTTTTTAACTTTTCTGCGAATAAATCGAAATTTTTATTGAAAGATGGCTGGGCAAGCATATCGGCCATGACCACCCGGTGATTCCCATCCTCCGGATGCCGCTTCAACTCCACCACCCTGAAAGCCTGGAGACCGGCAAGCCAGGCATCACCATCCTGGAAAAAGCGCCCTGTATGCTGCCATTGTTCCTCCTCATCTTCAATACCAGCGGCGGTTGCCGCCTTTTGTTGCTCGCTGCTGATCCGGTCGGCCGTAAAAGCCATATCCTCCAGCCAGATCAGGGCGTTGTTGGGAAGCAACGACTGGAATGCCGATCTTTTATGCCTGATCCGGCGATCGCTGATATCCGGAATAATGCTTATACGGTCGAGCTTGTTAACCGAAAGCTGATTGCCCGGATCGAAAGAACGCAGGGATGCCACTTCATTTCCCCCGAATTCGATCCTGTAAGGATGATCATCGGAATAGGAAAATACATCAAAAATTCCGCCCCTGACCGCATACTGGCCGGGAGCGACCACAAAATCGACCCTTTCAAAACGTTGCTCATCCAGAAAGTCGATCAGCTCATCCATTTCAAGTAGATCCCCGGAACTGACACGAAAGGTGTTCCCGGAAATGAAGGATGTTGCAAGCATCTTTTCTGCCAGAGCTTCGGGGTAGGTAACCACAACTTTTATCCCGGCGGATGAAGCAAGTTTTCCCACAACCCGCGAACGCTCAAGCCCATTGGCGGAATCGGTACGGTTAAAATCATGCGCATGCCTGTATGAAGACGGGAAAAACAGCACCTTTTTTCGCTGGAAACCGCTATCCCTGTCATCCAGCAGACTCTCCAGGTCGTTCAAAAAATAGGCAGCCTGCTCTTTGTCGTTCATCACAAAAATGTGGGTACCTTTCATGCTGCTGATCACAGCTGCCGCGATCACCGCAGCAGCCGATCCTGCCAGGCCGCCCAGGCCGATAACCGCTCCTGCAGGCACATTGGCCAACAGGCTGCATAATTCGCCAACCACCGGCTGCCTGTTATAATATGCCAGCAATTCATCGGTTTTCATATTATTCTGCTCTTGTACCCGCGACTAATGGCTTTATGGGCCGCTTTGCGGGCAAAGATAGCGAAATGTGATATCTTTGCAGAGATGACAAGCTTAGAAACGGCTGCCCTGACGATGGCGGTGCTGAACCACCGGACATAACATCAGCAGCATACCGTGGTTACCCTAAATAATCATACGGGGATGAGAGAAGTTTTTAAATTTGGCGGTGCATCGGTAAAAGACGCCTTATCGGTCAGAAACATTCCGAAGATCCTGTCGGAATATTCCGGCAAACAACTGGTGATCATCGTTTCGGCCATGGGCAAAACCACCAATGCCCTGGAGGCCCTGCACGATGCAGCCTTTTGCGGAAAAATGGAAACCGGCAGGCTGTATGAGCAGATCATGCGGTTTCATCTGGATGTTGCCAACGCGCTGTTCACGGACCCCAAAGACGACATCTTCAAACAGATCGGGCTGATCTTTGAAAGCCTGTTGCCCTGGCTGAAACCTGATGAAAAAACAGATGACGATCATGCCTATGACCTGTATTACGACCAGATCGTGCCGGCGGGCGAGTTGCTTTCAACACTGATCATCAGTCATTATCTTAACCATATCGGCCACCCCAACAGCTGGCTCGATGCCAGGGAGATGGTCATCACCGATGACACTTACCGCTCGGCTTTGGTCGACTGGGAGCTCAGTGGAAAAAAAATAAAGCAGATGGTGCTGCCGGAACTGGAACAGGGCAGGATGGTGATCACCCAGGGCTTTATCGGCGGACACGGCAAGCACAGCACCACCCTCGGGAGGGAAGGCTCCGACTTCAGCGCAGCCATTTTTGCCCATGTGCTCGACGCCGATGCGGTTGTTGTATGGAAAGATGTGCCCGGCTACCTGAACGCCGACCCGAGGTATTTCGAAAATACCGTCAAACTCGATAAATTATCCTTTAACGAATCGGTAGAGCTGGCTTTTTACGGGGCCAAGATCATCCACCCGAAAACCATCCGTCCGCTCAAAGCAAAAAACATCCCCTTGTGGGTAAAGTCATTCATTGATCCGGCTGAACCGGGCTCCCTGATCCACAACGACCTTTCATCCGATGCTCTTGTGCCCTCCTGCATCATCAAGGAAGACCAGGTACTCATATCCATATCAACCCGCGATTTTTCGTTCATTGCCGAAGACCACCTCCACCGTATTTTC
>CAYOLA010000052.1:0-77489 GCA_964404735.1 uncultured Bacteroidales bacterium | reverse complement strand
AGCGGGATAGCTGCCCCAGCCGTAATATAGTTGCGTCTGTGAAAAAAACGTGTCCTTTCACGGGGAATGCCACGTGATTCAAGCCTGCATCTTTCCATGATGCGGCCGGGCAGGGTGTCGAAATATCCCTGCGGGACGGTATACGGCATCTGTTTGCCTGCAGCATCACTATGCTTTTGTTCGATCGGCCCGGTATCATCCTGTATGTTCTTTCTGGCTTTCATCTGCTCATTTGATTGTAAATAATGGGTTGGGTTTAACGGCTGATATAAATATTGTTGTTTTATTTTGCTTCTGCAGTGCCGGTGTGCCTGTTTGTCTTATTTATTATTGGTTGATCCGGCTTTCGTGATCTGCACGGGACTGTCCGGTGCCCGGGATTCTCTCAGAACGGCCCGCTCAATTTTTTTAACGGCATGGTGGTACGAGGCTTTCAATGCGCCGACAGAGGTTCCCGTAACGGCTGCCATGTCTACATAGGTCATCTCGTCGAAATACTTCATGTTGAATATGGCCTGTTGTTTCGGGGGCAGTTTCCTGATGGCATCATGCAGGCGCAGGCTGATCTCCTCGCCACCGGCATCCTCTGCATGCAGGCTGCCTGCTAATTGTTCCGTATCGGTGTCAATGCTGGTATGGGTCTGCCGGCGTTTATTGCTTCTCAACATGCTGAGTGCCTCATTGGTGGCAATACGGTATAGCCAGGTATATAACTGTGAATCTCCCCTGAAATCACGGTAACCCTTCCATGCCTTCAGAAAGGTGTTTTGCAGTACGTCATCGCTTTGGTGATGATCAGGCAGCATGCGCCGTATATGCGCATAAAGCGGCTGCTGGTAGGTCTTTACCATTAGCTCGAAGCCTCTTTCAAAGCTGCCGGCATGCCGCAGGAGTGCGCGTATTTCCTTTTCTTCCGTCTTCACCTGTAAATGCTATTCCGCTATCCTCTGACGAAAAATTCTGTCAATGGTTTATTTGTGTGTTCCGCTTTTGGTAGGAATACCGGGCTTAAGTTTATCCGCAAAAGGCCGGAGATCAACGCATGTCGATCACTTCCACTTCCGGATGGTCTTCCGGCCTGAAGATGAAATCCTTCTCGGTAACTTCGGGATTGGCCTTGATCGTGTCGATCCGGTAATGGACCTTGCCGCCGTTCTTGTCGTGTATGGTAATTTCGGATATCTCCTGTTTACCTGCATCCACCAGCACTTCCAGCATTACGTATTTCTTCCCCTCGCCGGGTTTAAGCTCGATAAGCTGGTAATTCACCCCATCCTTTGAAAATTCCTTGCTGAGTCTGGCCTTGTAATTTTCATTGTAAGTGGTCAGCAGTCGCGAAGGGGTGACCGACCCGTCGTCTTCGCCAAGGCTGTTTATTTGTACTTCCCAGGCATCAACGATATGGGTCCAGAGGGTTTCTCCGTCGCAATAAACTTTCTGGCCTTCAATTTCGAGCACGTACATATCCCCACTGATAAGAAGCTTTCCGCCTTCACTGACATCCTCGCCGCTTACCGGATCTTCATAGGTAAAGGTGAATTCAAATTCAACGGCTTGATATGCCTGGGTCTTTTCAGTGATCTCACGGATGATGTCATCGGCTTTTTTTGTTTGTGCTGCAATTCCAGTGATGAGGAACATGCTGAGGATGATGGCAAGTTGTTTTTTCATGTCATTAATTATTGTTTTCATTCAAATCCTTCAAAATCTGTTCCAAACTCATTTCGTCACGTACCTTCACTTCCCGGGCCTTGCTCCCTTCAAAGGGTCCGACGATGCCGGCTGCCTCGAGCTGGTCAATGATCCTGCCGGCACGGTTGTAACCCAGCTTGAGTTTCCGCTGCAGGAGGGAAGTGGAGCCCTGCTGTGTCTGTACGATGATGCGCGCCGCCTCGTCGAAAAGCTCGTCACGGTCGTTGGGATCGAAATCCTCCGGTCCGTCGATTTCCTCATCCATGTATTCGGGAAGGTGGAAGGCATGCGGGTAGCCTCTTTGCGAGCCTATGTAGTCGGTGACCCGTTCAACCTCATGGGTGTCGACAAATGCACATTGCAGCCTCACCAGATCGCTGCCAGTCGACAGCAGCATGTCGCCCCGCCCGATCAGCTGGTCGGCCCCGCTGGCGTCGAGGATCGTTCGTGAGTCGATCTTCGAGATAACCCGGTAGGCGATGCGGGCGGGGAAGTTGGCCTTGATGGTGCCGGTAATGATATTGACAGACGGGCGTTGCGTGGCGATGATGAGATGGATGCCCACAGCCCGTGCGAGCTGGGCCAGTCGTGTTAGCGGGTTTTCTATTTCCTTGCCTGCAGTCATGATCAGGTCGGCAAACTCATCTACGATCAGCACCAGGTAGGGCAGGTAACGGTGCCCGTGTGAAGGGCTTAGCTTGCGGTTGATGAATTTAACGTTGTATTCCTTGATGTTGCGTACCTGCGCATCTTTCAGCAACTCGTAACGGTTGTCCATCTCTATGCTGAGCGAATTCAGTGTCCTTACCACCTTGCGTGTGTCGGTGATGATGGCTTCCTCCGAGTCGGGCAGCTTGGCCAAAAAATGCCGCTCGATCTTCGAAAACAGCGTGAGCTCAACTTTTTTGGGATCCACCAGGATGAACTTTAACTCGGCCGGATGTTTCTTATACAGCAGCGAAGCGAGAATGGCATTCAACCCAACCGATTTTCCCTGTCCGGTGGCCCCCGCCATCAGGATATGCGGCATGCGCGTCAGGTCGGCGATATAGCTCTCGTTGGCAATGGTCTTGCCCAGGCCAAAGGGAAGCTCGTATTTTGTGTTCTGAAAACGCTCCGAAGCCAGTATCGAGCGCATGCTGACGATCTCGCTTTTCCTGTTTGGCACTTCGATGCCGATGGTGCCCTTGCCGGGGATGGGCGCAATGATGCGTATCCCCATGGCCGAAAGGCTTAAGGCAATGTCGTCGTCGAGGTTCTTGATCTTTGATATGCGAACGCCCGGGGCCGGGATGATCTCATAAAGGGTCACCGTAGGGCCAATGGTCGCCTTGATCTTGTCGATCTGGATGTTATAGTTCGACAGGGTTTTGACGATACGCTCTTTGTTCGATTCCAGTTCCTGCTTATCAACATTTACTACACCTTCACCGTAATTGTCGAGGAGGTCGAGGGTGGGATAGCGGTAATCACGCAGGTCGAGCTTGGGGTCGTATTCCGTATCGATCGTGAAATGTTCACGTTTTTCTTCACCGGCTTTTTCCGGTTTCGTTTCCTCAATGGTCAGTTCAACGCCTGATGCAGTTTCATTATCATCCTTTGTATCACTGTCGGCATTATCCTCAACCTCAACCTCAACCTTATCTTCAACTTCGTTTTCCGTAAAATTCCTGCCGGGACCAAAATCCTCATCTTCAGGGTCCGCTTCATCGGTTACCGAAAACTCTACCGTATTGTAAGGGTCCTCGGGATTATTACCGTTGCGTCTGTCACTGCCGGTATTTCCGTCTTCACCTTCTCCATGCTGTCGCTTCCGGCGCAAAAAGCCGAAGTTGAAATTGATGATCAGGAAGCCGAATAATACGAATATCAGAAGAAAAATGGTTCCGGGGGGGCCGACGAAGCCATCCAGGTAATTGTTGATCTCATAACCGAATACTCCGCCCAGGATATTCAGGTCAGAGTGTTTGAAGGCCAGGGCGAAAGCCACCGAGAACCACAGCAGGGCCACGAACGACCAGCGGAAGGTTTTTCCTGCAGGCAGAATGGAACGCCTGAAGAGCAGTTTAAAGCCCCAGACAAAAACGAGGAGGCATAAGAGCAGGGAGGAAACGCCAAACCATCTTTTTACAAGGATCCCTGCCAGGGCGGCGCCCAGCCTGCCGCCCCAGTTGCTGGCCGGAAGGCTATGCTCAAAGAGGATGTCGCGAAACGGGCTGACGGAGAACAGGTCGTCGCTGTTACCCGAAAACCAGTTGATCAGATAGGAGGTGATGGCCAGCACCGTATACAGCGAAAGCAGGATCAGGAAGAAACCGGCAATACGCTGGAATTTTTCGTTGCGCAAGAGATTTGAACGGGGCTTCCCGGCCTTTTTGACGGGCTTTTTTTTGCCTTTCTTCCGCGAATTTGCCTTCTTCGCGGCCTCCTCCTTTTCGAAATTGTTTTTTAACTGGTTTGTCCTGATCGGCATGTACTTCTGTTGTATTGGATACGCAAAGGTAAAAAAAAAAGCCGGTGATAATACCGGCTCAATTTCCTTTAAAAACGCTGACGCGATGGTTCTTGATAATGATACGAATTTTACATGCCGCCGCCGAACATTTGCTTGATCTCGCCGGAGGTCTTTTTCTGGAAGCCCTCAGGGATGCTGAATTCCGAGTCGGATACGGTTTTTTTGCTGACCGAGGTGGCTTCCATTTTCATTCTTCCCTGTCCGGCATCAATCTCGAATTCAAGCATTGCCCCCGGTATCTCTTTAAAGTAGGGGTTGTCGATATTCAGCGAAGAGGAACCGATCTCTTCTGTGAAGAAGATCGTAAAGATCATCTCGTCGCCTTCATCATTCACGCTTATCAATGCTTTCTTGCATTTATAGCCGGCAATTTCCTTGGTCTCATCCCTGATGTCGATACTGATCTCATCAGTATCGTCAACCTCTGCGCTGATCTCATCTTCAGTTTCAACATAATAGAATTTTTGTCCCATCATGTCCATCAGCGTGGTTACTGTTTTGGCGTTGCCGTCGATGATCTGCACCTGGCTTCCCATTTGCCCCATGTTGATCTCAATTTCGACATGTCGCCCTTGATGGTGAGTGTTGCCATTTTCGGCATCATGGCCATCATGCCGGGGTCAATGTCCAGACCGGGATAAGATATCTTGTAAGTGATCACCCCTTTAAAGTCTTTCGACATGGCTGTGGCGGTAATTCCCATGATGATCACAGCAACCATCATGATCTTGAACAGGTTTTTCATTCCGTTTTGGATTTTAGGATTAATAATTGTGTGTTCTGTAGTATTGCCGGACGTATATATTCCGGGTTTTTGTTATTATTGTTTTCCTGAAAAATAAATGCGGAACATTATACAAAGATAGTTTATTTAACGGTCCGGAAAAGTTTGTCCCACCTGATCTTTCCCTGGAACCATGGCCTGTCGGGCCTGAGCGAAAGCCAGACGAAAACGGCTTTTCCCACAATGTGGTTTTCGGGCACAAAGCCCCAGAAACGCGAATCGGCCGAATTATGACGGTTATCGCCCATCATAAAATAGTAGTCCATCTCAAAGGTGTATGATTTTTGAGGCACACCGTTAATGAAAACGCCTTCCCCGCTTACTTCGAGTTTGTTGCCTTCATAGGCCTCGATCACCCGTTTATAGATTTTGATGTTCTTTTCATTCAGCCTGATGCTGCTGCCGGCAGCCGGGATGAATACGGGCCCGAAATTGTCGATGCTCCATCCCGTTTCCTGGTCGTATGGATATATCCTTTTAACATCGTCGGGGTTTCCCGACGGATGCTGAATCTTGCTTACCGACCGCACAATGGGTGTTTGTTCGAGTTTTGCGGCGGCCTCTTCGTTCATATACACATAGTAAAGTTTCGGATTGGCCGTGGGAATGATCTCGTAAATGTTCAGTTTGTCGACCAGGCGGTCGCTGAGCCTGGATCCGTCGGTAACTACCTGATAGCTGAACTGCGCATCGGGTGGTGTGGCCAGCGCCTTCCCGTTGATGTAGACAACCTGGCCGATCACTTCCAGGGTGTCGCCCGGAAGTCCTATGCAGCGTTTGATGTAGTTTTCGCGCTTGTCGACCGGCCTGTCGATGATGTCGCCGTACCTTCGCTTGTTATTCCATACCTCCTCCCTGCCATTGTGCCGCACGAGGCTGTAATAGCTTTCGTTGCTCTGGTAGACCGTTGACAGGGTATCGCCTTCGGGATAATTAAAAACGACGGCATCGAAACGCTTGATCCTGGTGAGCCCTGGATAGCGGTAATAGGGCAGTTTGATCCATTCCAGGTATGATTTCATGGTGGATGAGAGTGGCATGGTATGATGCACGAAGGGGAAGGTAAGGGGGGTAATGGGTACCCGCGGGCCATAACTGACCTTGCTTACGAAGAGGAAATCGCCACGCAGCAGCGATCCTTCCATGGAGGAGGTGGGGATGGTATAGGCTTCGATAAAGAAAGTACGGATGATGGTGGCGGCCACCACGGCAAAGATGATGGCATCGACCCATTCGCGCACCGCTCCTTTTTTGACCTTTTCACGCTTGTCGGGGTCTGTGTAGGTTTCTGCCGGACTGAAGCCCAGGTAGGGGATGTAAAGGAAAGGAAAGAGTACGCCAAGGGCCTGCGCCCCGATGCTTTCCTTTCCGAAGCATTTCAGTATTTCCACCACCATCAGTAACAGCACGAAGACATTGATAAAAGGGGTGAGGATAAAAATATACCACCAGACCGGTTTTTTGATGATCCTGAGCCAGATGTAAAAATTCAGGAAAGGGATTATGGCATACCATCCCGGATGCCCGGCTTTTTCAAAAATTTTCCATAAACCGGCAAGAAACAGGATAAAAGTGATGAGGGTGATGATGATGTATCCATTCATGGTGTTCGAATTTTAGGTCAAAGAAACGACCTTTTTTAATATGCGCTTTCTTATCCTTCGTTAATTATTGTTAAAGGCCTTTCAGTGTTTGTGGCCGGATATCAGGTCGTGCATCCCGAAAAACCCTGTTTTCCCTTTTATCCATTCGGCTGCCAGTAAGGCGCCAAAGGCAAATCCCTGCCGTGAATGGGCCGTATGCCTGATCTCGAGGCTGTCGTGGTCTGAGTCGTATTTCACGAAGTGGATGCCCGGCACCTGGTTTCTTCTAACGGAGATGATCTCCAGCTCTTCGGCCTGTCCTGCCGGCCTGTTTATCCATCGTTGTTTTCTGCTGTTCAGGCTGATGATGTCGTTGGCCAGTGTGATGGCCGTGCCTGATGGGACGTCCTTTTTACCGGCGTGGTGAATTTCCTCAATAAGGATGCGGTAGTCTTTGTATGGATGCATCAGCTCCGCCAGCTTCTTGTTCAGTTCAAACATGATGTTCATCCCAAGGCTGAAGTTGCTCGCATGGAACAGGGCATGTTTTCCTTCTGAGCAGGCCCTGATGATCTCCTCCTTGCGGTCGTTCCATCCTGTGGTGCCGCAAACCACGGCCTTACCCAGGCTGAAACATTTGAGAATATTGTCAGGGGCCGTGGAAGGCATGCTGAACTCAAGTGCCACATCAGCCTCCTGAAGGCGTTGCCCGTATTTTTCCCAGTCGCCTTCATTGTCGATAATGGCAACAATATGATGCCCGCGTTCGCCTGCCAGGGCTTCCAGTTCATGCCCCATCCTTCCGTATCCGATAATGGCTATATTCATCTTTCTGTCTTTTCGGTATTAAAATCTGATTGTGAGCCTGACACCGGTTACCGCTCCGGGATCTTCCCGGCGCCGGTGCATCATTGGGTCAATCCTGATGGAGAGGTCCTCACTGATATCATAATCAAAAAAATGTGCGTCCACGCTGGCATCGATGATGTTCAGGATATACCACAAGCCGCCGATGATATAGCTGAGTTCCATATTGCGCCGGTAATAATTCCTTGCATCGAGCAACTGCTGCTCATCGTATTTTATTACGTAGTCATTGTTGATATGGCTTGAATCGCCTGATGCCACGTACTTGTATGCTTCATTATATTTTTTGTACTCATCGGTATTGCTGATCACAAAGTAGGTGAGCAGGCCAAATCCGGCATACACGATGGGGATTTTCCAGTATTTTTTGTTGTATGCCTGTCCGAGGCCAGGCAATACGGCGCTGAAGAGTGCCGCACGGGTGGGGGAGTGTACTTTTGTTTCCTTGCCGTTGGCCGCCAGGGTGGGCTGTTCCTGTGCCAGCGCTTCGGAGCGGGGAAAAAACAAGAGGATGCATACGGTTATGAGCATGACGAAATTCCGCACACAGCCAAATAAATGGCTGTTATGCTGGTCCCATGATCTTTTTGATAAATGCATATGCAAGATGGTGCTCAGTCGAGTATCCCTATGATACGGTGAAAGTCCTCGTCTGATTCAAAGGAGATAACGATGTTCCCTTTTCCATTATTATTTCGCCGGATGTTCACCCCTGTTCTGAGTTTTTCGCCCAGGGCTTCAACGGGGCGGAGGATATGCCCGGGTATTGGGGCGGCAGTGGCCGGAGGCTTGTCGCTGCCGGCAGTGATCTCCCTTACATATTCCTCTACCTGCCGCACAGAGAGGTCGTTGCTGATAATTCTTCGCAGCAGCCTGATTTGTTCATCCTGGTCGATGATATTGATCATGGCGCGGGCATGGCCCATGCTGATCTTGTTTTCGCGTATGGCAAGCTGCACCTCTGCGGGCAGTTTTAGCAGCCTGAGGTAGTTGGTGATGGTCGACCTGTTTTTGCTGATCCTTTCACTTAGTTTTTCGTGTGTGAGCTGGCATTCTTCGATCAGCCGCTGGTAGCTGATGGCGATCTCGATGGCATTGAGGTCTTTGCGGTGGATGTTTTCAATCAGCGCCATTTCGAGCATTTGCTCGTCGTTGGCCACCCTGATGTAGCAGGGGATTTCTGCAAGCCCGCAGAGTTTGGCGGCACGCAAGCGCCTTTCACCCGATATCAGCTGGTATTTGTCGTATCCAAGCTTGCGAACGGTAATGGGTTGTATGATGCCCTGGTTTTTGATCGATTCTGCCAGTTCGGCAATATTTTCGTCATCAAAATGGTCGCGGGGCTGGAAGGGGTTGGCTTCAATCTTTTCGATCCCAAGGTTGGCAATGGCGCCCACCACGTAATTCCCGGATATGTCTTTCGAAGTGATATCCGTTTCCGGGCTCTGCAGTATCGCGTCAAGCCCCCTGCCCAGTGCCTTTTTCTTAGTTTTCATCAGTGATGTCTATGTATTTTTCGTCTTCCCGAATGTTGGTCATATTATTGTTCTGGAGGATCTCCCTGGCCAGGTTCAGGTAGTTGATGGCTCCGCTGCTGCTGGCATCGTGCATGATGATGGTTTCCCCGAAGCTGGGTGCTTCGCCAAGCTTGGTATTACGGCTGACGATGGTTTCGAACACCATCTGCTGGAAGTGTGTTTTTACCTCATCAACAACCTGCCTGGAAAGGCGCAAACGGCTGTCGAACATGGTGAGTAGTATCCCTTCGATATCGAGTTTTTCGTTAAGCCTGGTTTGTACGATCTTGATGGTGTTGAGCAGTTTGCCAAGGCCCTCCAGGGCAAAATATTCGCATTGTACGGGAATGATCACCGAGTCGGCCGCCGTGAGTGCATTAACAGTGATCAGTCCCAGTGAAGGGGAACAGTCGATGATGATAAATTCATATTTATCCCTGACCTGCTCGATTACCTTGCGCATCATCTTTTCCCTGTTGGGAAGGTTGATCATCTCGATCTCGGCGCCCACCAGATCGATATGTGCAGGCAATAAAGAAAGATGCGGGGTGTTGCACTCCACGATCACATTCGTGGGATCCAGATCGTCCATGATGCATTCGTATATGCTCGACTGGATTTTTTTTGGGTCATAACCAAGACCGGATGTGGCATTGGCCTGCGGATCGGCGTCAATTAACAGTGTTTTGTATTCAAGAACGGCAAAACCGGCTCCCAGGTTAATGGCAGTGGTGGTTTTGCCTACCCCGCCTTTTTGATTCGCGATCGCAATGACTTTTCCCATGGAAAATAAATATCAGTAATATAAAAAAATGTAAACAAAAATACAAAGTTAATGGCAACTGACTGCCCACGGATGGCAATTAGTTATTAACCCGCTGTTAATTTTTGGTAAAAAATGAGCTGCCCGGACAGACAACTCCTCTGTAGCCCATGGTTGATCAGATTTCCATTCCCTTTTCTTCGTCGGGATCCCCCAGGTCTTCAAATTTCACGTTTGTCACCATATCGGGATTGGTAATATCATCCTCCGGTTCTACGGCTTTCGTTGGCGGGTTGCCGGTTTCTATAAATTCAATTACCTGTTTAAGTCCCGTGGAAAACTTTTCAAAATCTTCCTTGTAAAGGAAGATCTTGTGCTTTTCATAGAAAAATTTGCCCTGTTCGTTGTTAAACCTCCTTTTGCTTTCGGTAATGGTCAGGTATTGTTCGCCCGACCTGGTTTCCTTCACATCAAAAAAATAAGTCCTTTTACCCGCGCGAATCACCTCGGAATAAATCTCCTCCCTATTCCCTTCAAATTTTTCTTGCTCGTCCATGTTGTTCTTTTTTTGATTTATATTGTCCTTCCGTTATGGCAAAAATAAAAATTATATTTATCCGGTATTAGCAAAATAATCATAAAAAAATGTCGCAGTTTCCTTATTATTTCTTATTGTTCAATAGACAAGCAGCCTGCTAAAAAGGTTGCATACACGGGGGGATATGAAAGGATGTTCATAAAAAATTAATGAGGCATTAACGTATAATTAACCTTGGTGATGCACTTTTGCCTGCGTAATGGAACATGAAGAGATCAGGGTCAGAAACTGTTTGAAAACCGCTTTCAGGTCGGCCAGCGACATCTTTATCGACACCCTTCAGCGCGAATGCGAGGTAAAGGTTTCGGTTGATGAGTTCGTGGGTGAGATCATGCATCATATCAATGGCAACGGCATTAAACTGAGCATGGTTGATTATTGCGACGTTTATCCGTATAAATATGTTTTCAGCTACAAGCTGGTCTGAGCTGTTTATAATCGCGGATTTTTGCAGGTGGTCAGCAGCAGGCTTCCCCGCGTAAAGGGGAATTCGTTATTTTTGCGCCATGCGAAAGCATTGGTTCAACGGCAATGTATATCCTGTGCTCGTCCTGCGCCTGTTGCTGGCATTGCTTTTTTTTAGCTTGTCGCGCCTGCATTTCTGGCTTTTTAACCTGCCGTCTTTTAATGATCTTAACAGTGATGAGCTGATCCGGGCTTTTGCCGGGGGACTGAGGTTCGACATTGCAGCCATTATCATTCTAAATACCCCGTATATCCTGATGAATACTTTTCCCCTGCCTTTCAGGGGCAGGCGGTACTGGCAATTGACGGCCAATCAGTTCTATTACATTTTTAACATCCTTGGATTTGCCCTGAATGGGATTGATGCGGTTTATTTTCGCTTTACATCCAAGCGGATGACCGCCGACATTTTTTCTTTTCTGGGTGCCGGTGATGAGGATATCATGGGCCTCCTTCCCCGTTTTCTTATCGATTTTCGCTGGGAATTCATCACCTGGGCATTGTTGTCGGCACTTTTTGTCCTGATCGCAACCCGTATACAGGTAAAGCGACGGCAACAACCCTGCGGGATGCGTTTCTTCCTGTTCAATACCTTATTTTTTCTCATTGCCGGCTTTATCTCCATTATCGGAATACGTGGCGGTTTTCAATTGCGGCCTTTTACCATTATCAATGCCGGACAGTATGCTTCTGCAAAAAATGTGTCGTTGGTGCTGAATACCCCTTTTACGATCATGAAAACGGCCGGGCATACCAGGCTCAAAGAGGTGCAGTATTTCAGGGATCCGGATGCACTTTCGCGGATCTATGATCCTGTTGTCAAAGCTGGGGATACAAAAACAGGGAATGGGTTCAGGCCTTTCAATGTTGTGCTGGTCATCATGGAAAGTTTCGGCACGGAGTATGTCGGGGCTCTCAACGGTCGTTCGACGGGCTACACGCCTTCGCTCGACAGCATCATCAGTCATGCACTGGTTTATCGTGCCTATGCCAACGGCAAGCAATCGATCGAGGCCTTGCCGGCCATTGTGGCGGGCCTGCCTTCCTTGTCGGAAAGGCCCTATATCACATCGGCATACGGCAGTAACAATATCAACAGCCTTGCCAGCCTGCTTGGGGATAAAGGCTATGTTACGGCCTTCTTTCACGGCGGAAGGAACGGCACCATGGGTTTCGAGTATTTTATTAAAATGGCCGGCTTTGACGCCTATCACGGTAAGGATGAATATGCCGACGACAGCCGGTTCGATGGGCACTGGGGCATATATGACGAAGCTTTCTTTGATTATTTCCTGAATGCGCTCAACCGGATGGAAAAACCTTTCCTGGGCGTTTTCTTTTCCTTGTCATCGCACCATCCATACATGGTGCCGCCTGAATATGATGGAATATTCGATAAGGGGACGCTCGACATCCATGAAAGTATTATGTATGCCGATCATTCCTTGGGCCGGTTCATGCGGCAGGCGGCACAGTGCGATTGGTTTGAAAATACGCTTTTCGTGATCACGGCCGATCATACTTCTTTATCGGAAGATAAGAGATTCCGGAGCAGGGACGGCATCTATTCCATCCCCCTGATTTTTTACATGCCTTTGCAGATCAATGCCGGACTCAGTAATGACATTGCCCAGCAAAGCGATATCATGCCCAGCATCCTGGGCTTTCTTGGCTATGACGGGCCCTGGCTCGCTTTTGGAAATAACCTTTTTGATAGCCTGGATTACCGGTTTTCAGTAAACTACCTCAATGCCTCATACCAGTTGCTCAAAGACGGCTATTCCCTGCATTACGACGGGAAAAGGTCCACGGCGCTCTATGGGCTGGAGCGCGAAAATGACCCGGATATTGATTTGTTGCATCAAAAGGAAGAAGTGCGCGACAGCCTTGAGACTTTCCTGAAGGCGCTGATCCAGCAATACAATCATCGCATGATCAATAACCAGTTAACACCCGGGGGCAGTAATGAGTGAACGGAAAGCTGAACGCGTCATGGTGCTGGTTAACCCTGTTTCGGGTGTGCGCCGCAAAAATCTTAAGGCTTTTGCGTCCATGTTGGAAAGCAGCCCTGCCCGACAGCATTATGCGTTTCAGATAAAGGAAACCCGCTATGCGGGGCATGCATCCCTTTCTGCTGATGAAGCCTTGAAACAGGGAGTACGGCGTTTTGTGGTGGCCGGAGGCGATGGTACCGTGAATGAGGTTGCTGCGCGACTGGCCGGAACCGATGCCATCCTTGGCATTATCCCGGCGGGATCCGGCAACGGCCTTGCCCACCACCTCGGTATACCCATGAAAACCGCAGAAGCCATCAGGGTTCTCGATCAGGGCAGAATAATCCGGATCGACACCTGCAAGGTAAACGATCACTTTTTTGTCAGTATCGCGGGCATTGGATTTGATGCGCGGGTGGCCAGACATTTTGCAAAAAGCAACCGCCGCGGCTTTATTACCTACGCCCGCATTGTGGTGCGGGAGTACTTTGGCTATACGCCCCGCAAATACAAGCTTATTCTCGACGGCAGTGAATACGGGGCTACGGCCTTCTTTATCAGCTTTGCCAATTCAAGCCAGTTCGGATATAATACCCGGATCGCACCGCAGGCATCTGTCACCGATGGCCTGATCGATGTTTGTATTGCAAAGAAACCTCCGCTGAAGGCTTTTCCGGGCATAGCCCGGCTCATGTTCAGGAAAAAGATCGACCAGTCGAGGTATATGGAAACATACCAGGCAAAAGAGATCACTGTTTCGCGAAAAAAAGGCAAAACCGTGAATGTTGACGGTGAACCGGTGCGACTGGGAAAAAAACTGCAGATCTCCATACAACCCGCATCGCTTAATATTATCGTACCTTAAAAGACAGTATATGACAGCGAAAAAAAGACCCCGTGGCATTGTCTATTCCACTGATCCTGATTATCATTATGACTGGGGAGATGAGGCTGAAAAAGCCGGATTGCCACCCGGAGCGCAGGAGCTGCGGATACACCTGCTCAGGCTGAAAGGCAATAAGAAACTTACGGTGGTAAAAGGCTACAAAGGTCCTGCGGAAGGAATGGAAGAACTGGGCCGCAGGCTCAAATCTGCTTGTGGCGTTGGCGGTACGGTCAAAGACGGGGAAATGATGATACAGGGCGATCAGCGCGAAAAGGTGATGGCAATACTGAAAGAAGAAGGTTATTGTGTTAAGCTGTCAGGTGGATGAAAGGTGGGGGAATTAATTCATCTGCGGGTCGACAGGGAAGTTTGACCAATAGGAATATTCGCTGCCAAGATCCTGAAGTGCAAGTTCCCAGAGGCTTAGCGGGCTGGTGTTCATGAGTATTGGTGCCGGCAAACGGGAAACAAGCCATGAGTTTCGCTTCAACTCATCGTCAAGCTGCCTGCTGGCCCAGCCCGAATAACCGATATAGAAGCGGATTTGTTCCGGACTCAGTTTTTTTAGCAACAAGAGTTCTTTAACTGCTTGCAGGTCGCCTCCCCAGTATAGCCCGTCCATGATTTCCAGGCTGTCGCCGATCAGATCGCCCATGGTGTGGATGAAAAATAGGCTGGAGTTGTGAACAGGCCCCCCAAGAAACAATTGTCCGTCGAAATCAGGGAAATCAGCCACAATTTCATTGAATTTATTGTCGAGGGGTTTATTCATGATAACGCCAAAAGAACCTTCCTTTTCATGACCGGCAAGCAATACCACCGACCGCTTAAAATAGTTGTCGGCCAGCAGCGGTTCCGAAATGAGGATGGTACCCCTGTCAGGCTTCAGGTCATTGGTCCTGATATTGATTATTTTGTTGATATCGGTCATTTAGGCAATATTTACAAAAGTTTTACCTTTGACTACTAAATTACAAAAATAATACCAGACAAGCCAAATGGGAGCAGTTGGTGAAGAATTATATCATGATTTACGTAAAAAGTATCCTTATTTTATTTACAAGGAATTTAATTATCGCCTGGTAAATAAGCAGTTAGAAATTTCCTTTGACTTTGATATGGGGGGGCAATTCAGTTTTTCCCCAAGGATATTTCTTTCATTGCCGGCTGCCTTCAACCCGGACATTTTAGCATCCTCCCTTTTCAGGAACCTGGTTTTCAATATGGGAATGGTGGAGCTGCTGAGTTACTGGAAGGCTGCTTGTCCGCCCTTACTGATCGTTGAGGCTTCATCGCTCGACCCATGGCAGCTTGACTGGTGGAAGAAGCTGTACCTGAACGGGCTGGGGGAGTTCTTTCATACCAACGGCATATTCCCTTCCGCTGATTTTATCAGCATAAAGCCTGTTTCGGACGCTCTTGCAAGGCCTGATGCCTTTGCGGCAGGCGAAGGGATACTGGTGCCGGTGGGCGGCGGAAAGGATTCGGTTGTCACACTCGAGCTTTTACCCCGCCTGAAGCCCTGCAGGCCCTTTATTGTCAACCCGCGACCGGCAAGCCTCAGAACGGCTCATGAAGCCGGTTTTGGCAAGGATGACATGGTGGTGATGCGAAGGGAGATACACCCGCAACTGCTGGAACTTAATGAAATGGGTTTTCTGAATGGCCATACGCCGTTCAGCGCCATGCTGGCATTTGCTTCTGCCATGGCCGCCATGCTATACAAAATGGGTGAAGTCGCCCTGTCGAACGAGTCGAGTGCCAACGAGCCGACCGTTGCTGATACCAGCATCAACCACCAGTATTCAAAAACCCTTGAATTTGAAAATGATTTCAGGGAATATATGGAAAGATGCATCAGCCCCGGCATCCGCTACTACAGTTTCCTTCGCCCGCTGAATGAATTGCAGATCGCGAAGTTGTTTGCCGAATTTCCGCAGCATCATATGCTGTTCAGAAGCTGTAATGTTGGCAGCAGGCACGACCGCTGGTGCGGGAAGTGTCCGAAATGCCTCTTTACCTTTATCATTCTTTTTCCTTTTCTGGGACACCGGAAGCTGGTGGAAATTTTTGGCCGTGACCTGTTTGATGATGTTTCCCTGGCGGGTTTGCTTGATCAACTGATTGGCCGGTTCGGTGAAAAGCCGTTCGAGTGTGTGGGCCGCACCGACGAGGTAAATGCTGCCCTCGTTTATGCCGCCGGTTCATTCGGGGATGATGAAATGCCCGGACTGATAAGGTATTACCTCGGAAAAATGCCTTTTGCCGGTGAAAATATGGTCAGCTTTCCGGCGCTGCTCAATGAGTTTTCTGAAAATAACCTTCCGGGTGAACCATATATTAACCTTTTGAAAAAAGCATTGCATGGCTGACAGGATCAAGGCGTTGCTGGATGGCAAGAGGATTATGATCCTCGGTTTTGGAAGGGAAGGACAATCGACCTACCGGCTGTTACGTTCATTTTTTCCATGCTCCGTGATCAGCATTGCCGACCGCGACCCGGGCCTGCAGGAAAGGGTTCCCTGGCTGGCCGGTGATCACGATGTGCAACTTCATACGGGTGAAGATTATCTGGAAGGCTGCGATGATCCGGATCTGGTGATCAAATCGCCCGGCATACCTTTCAGCCTGCTTGCAGGCCGCTACGGCAAAGCCATGATAAGCTCCCAGACCGATCTCTTTCTGCAGGCCTTTTCAGGCCGTGTGACCGGGGTGACCGGCACCAAGGGCAAGAGCACCACCACAACCCTCATTCATCATATTTTGCTGGGCGCAGGCTGCAGGGCGGTGCTCAGCGGAAATATCGGCATCCCGCCTTTCGACCTGGCCGGGGATATTGGCCCGGATACGGAAGTGGTCTTTGAAATGTCATCGCACCAGCTTGAACATATCAGTCTGGCCCCGCAAACGGCCATTTTGCTGAATATCTTCCCCGAGCACCTTGACCATTACAAGGACTTCACCGCATACAAAATGGCCAAGTTCAATATCCGCCTGATGCAGGAAAGGGAAGGAAGGCTCATCTATAATGCGGATGATCCTGTTATTGGCGAACTGTTGGCAAAGGAAAATCCCGGAGGAGCTTTGCTGCCGTTCACCCTTGGCCATGACCGTGAGTCCATGGCTTACATCGAACAGGATCAAATATGCTGCCGCGATCTGAAGGGTCAGGTGCATCGCTTCAGTGTGTTGCAGGCAAAAGACCTGCCGGGCAGGCACAATATCCGGAATGTGATGGCTGCCATTCTTGCCTGTCTTGTAAAGGGTGTAAAGCCCGAAGAGATTGAAAAAGGTCTGACAACATATAAAAGGCTTCCGCACCGTCTTGAATTTGCCGGTTCGTTCGGGGGCGTTTTCTTCTATAATGATTCCATAGCCACCATTCCCGAGGCAACCATCGAAGCCCTCCGGACGCTGGATGGTGCCGACCTCCTCATCCTGGGCGGATATGATCGCGGGCTTGACTATACTGTTTTACTTGACGGACTGAAGGCCTGTACGGTACCGCACATCGTATTTATGGGTCCCGCGGGACAAAGGATGCAACGGCTTTTTGCCGGGCCGCTGGAGGGGAAGAGCCATTGTGTTTTCGCCATGGATATGGATGCAGTTTTTACTTATGCCAAAAAGGTGCTTAAACCCGGCGATACCTGCCTGCTTTCGCCGGCTGCGGCGAGCTATGGGATGTTTGCCAATTTTGAGGAACGTGGTGAGGTATTCAAAAAAATGGCAACCGGCTTTTAGTCGGCTGCCATCTTCATAAAGCAGGTATTCGGGTTTCTGATCTCTAGTTGTTGCCCTGCTTTTCTTCAGGAGTTTCAGGTTCATCCTCCTTTTTTTCTTTGGTTGTTTCCTTTTTTGTGCCGGCTTTGGCAGTTTTCTTTTCCGAAACTTTTTCTTCCTCTTTTACGGGCTTTTCATCCTTGACCTCTTCGGCTTTTTTTACTTTGCTGCCTGCTGTGGCTTCTTTTGATTGTTCCTCAATGGCTGCAGCCTCCACAACCGGCTTATCTTCTGCTTTTTTGACGGGTGCCGCTGCCTTTTTTGTCTTTTTTTCTTCTACTGCAGCCCTGACTGGAGTTTTCTTCTTTGTTTTTTTTGTTTCTTCAGCCGGGTTTGCGTTTTTCTTTTTCCTGGGGCGCAAAACACCATAACTACCCCTGATGATCTTGCCTCTTTTAGTCTTTTTGTCACCTTTTCCCATGGGTCAATATTTTTATAAGAACATTATTTCCCGTAAAGATATGAAAAATTTGAATTGTTTTCCTTCATTCACGTCCTTCCTTTTGCAAAAACTCATGAATGATCAGCGCAGGCCTGGCAAGTACTTTTTTCATCCAGGCGATCCTGGTGTCGAGCATTTCTTCCTCGTTCAGCCCCCAATCGATATCGGATATCCTCATTTTTTCGGTGAGGTGGTGCAGGATAATGGCCGCCGATACTGAAATGTTAAAACTTTCGGTGAATCCGTACATGGGGATTTTGACATAGCCGTCGGCATGTTTAAGCGCATATTCAGAAAGCCCTTCGAGTTCGGTGCCAAAGACCAGGGCCAGCTTATGGCTGATGCTGATATCGTGAAGCATGGTATTTCCCCTGTGCGGACTGGTGGCAATGATCCTGTAACCATATTTTTTGAGATGATTGTAGCAATCTGCAGTATTTTCGGCCTTTTTATTATATCTTTTCAGGTTGAGCCATTTGGTCGCTCCCAGCGTAACATCCCGATTGACCGTATAAGGGTTTTTGTTTTCGATAATATGTACATCCTGGATGCCGAAACAATCGCAACTGCGGAGCACTGCACTGGCATTCTGCGATTGGTAAATATCTTCCAGCACAATGGTGATATGTCTTGTCCTTTGCCGGATGAGGCTGTTGAAAAGCGTTGCCTTATTTTCCGAGATAAAACCTTCCAGGTATCGCGCCAGCTTTCTTTTTACTTCAATATGCATCGGACTGTATGCTTGTTCCTTTGCCGGCCGGGCTATATGGTCGGATCCGGCCTTTTGGCTTTCATTCAAATACAAAAATACATTTTTTGGATTGTCGCAACCGCGCTTGCGGAGCCTTTATTTTACAAGTGATACAGGGATTTGTAAAATTTTGCAGGACATTGATCTGTCATTCAGATAAAAAAATTACTTTTGCACCACAAAAAACCGATACGCCCATGGCAAAAAAGAAAAGTTCAGGCGACGAAAGGCTTGTTGCCGTTGAAGAAGCATTAGGCAAGACCGAACGATTTATTGAAAGGAACCAGAAGATCATCACCTATGTCATCATGGGGGTCATCCTCGTGGTTCTTGGATATTTCGGTTACCAGCGTTTTATTGTAAATCCGCGTAATATCAATGCCCAGGAGCAGATCTTTACCGCACAGAAATACTTTGAGATGGATTCGCTGAACAGGGCATTATACGGTGACGGCAATGCACCCGGCTTTCTTGATATCATAGATGATTACGGCCGCACCAAAACCGGTAATCTAGCACGTTACTATGCCGGTATATGCTTCATGAAACTGGGCGATTATGAGGAAGCCATCACGCACCTGGAAAAATATGATCCCGCTGATAAAGTTATCGGCCCCATGGCACTGGGCACCCTTGGCGATGCCTATATGGAACTTGACGACATGAGGACTGCAGTCCGTTATTATATGCGTGCCGCCAATGAGAACCTCAATGATTTTACAACGCCCATGTACCTATACCGGGCCGGGATGACCTATGAACTGCTGGGCGATTACAAAGAAGCACTAAGGGTCTATGACCGGATATACAAGGAGTATTTCCGCAGTGCTGAGGCGCGTACCATTGAAAGGAACATTGCAAGGGTCAGTCGCCTGATCGAGAAGGAAAAAGAATAGTTTATTTATTCATTGATAAGAATTACCCGGTCATCCCCACCGGGTATTTTTTTTAAATTTATGCCCCAAAACTGTATATGGCCGCTTCGGACATACGGATCGTATTTATGGGAACTCCCGATTTTGCCCTGGCTTCGCTGGAGGCCCTGCTGAAACATGGCCATAACGTATGTGCGGTGGTAACTGCTTCGGACAAGCCTGCGGGACGGGGTCGCAGGCTGAAAGCTTCACCGGTGAAACAGTATGCAATCAGGGAAGGGATTCCCCTGCTGCAGCCTGAAAATCTGAAAGACCCCCGCTTTATTTCATCACTGGCTTCATACCGGGCTGATCTTTTTGTAGTGGTGGCTTTCAGGATTTTACCCGAAGTGGTTTGGTCGATGCCCGAAAAGGGAACCATCAATATTCACGCTTCTCTTTTGCCGCAATATCGCGGTGCGGCGCCCATCAACCGTACCATCATGAATGGTGAGCACAGGGGCGGGGTCACCAGCTTTTTTCTTCAGCAGGAGGTCGATACCGGCAGGATCGCTTTCAGGGAGGAAACGATCATTGGCAGGGATGAAACTGCCGGTGAATACCACGACCGGCTTAAACTGATGGGTGCGCAACTTCTTTTAAAAACTATCGATGCATTGCAGTCGGGCAGTCTTCACCTGATTCCCCAGGAAGCCCTGGCTTTGCCCGGTGAAGCGCTGAAAACAGCGCCCAAGATCGGCCGGGATGATTGCCGGATCGACTGGAACAGGCCTGCTGCGGATATACATAACCAGGTTCGGGGCCTCAGCCCGGACCCCGGTGCCTATACCGAACTGATGCTGGCCGGGCGAATGAGGAACCTCAAGATCTTCCGGACAGAATTGTGCTGTGGCCTGCATTTGCCCGGGAAACCCGGTGAGGTTTTCAGCGACAATAAAAGTTATCTTCACGTCAAATGCGGTGAAGGTTGTTTGTCGCTGCTGGAACTGCAACAGGCCGGAAAGAATAGGATGACGGCAGAACGTTTCCTGGCCGGGCTGAACCCTGCTTCATAGGTGAGTACCCTGAAATGCCTGTAAGTTCGTTAAAATGCCTGCCAACAGGGCGTTTTGGAGTGGAGTTATTAACAAATGCACCCTTTTATCAACATTTTAGCCGATTTAGGCTTCAAATCCTTGACATTATTTCGAAAACCCTTATATTTGTTAGTGTTTAAAAACATTTACATCAAAATCATTTATTAATTTAAAATTGTTGCAGTATGAATAAAGCAGAATTAATTGATGCCATTGCAGCCAATGCTGGTCTGACCAAGGCTGATGCCAAAAGGGCTCTTGAAGCATTCGTAGGCGCCACCACCGGTGCTCTCAAAAAAGGTGATCGCGTTGCCCTCGTGGGCTTCGGAACATTTGGCGTTTCAAAACGTGCTGCCCGGAAAGGCAGAAACCCCCAAACAGGTAAAGAAATCAAGATTGCTGCCAAGAAGGTGGTAAAATTCAAACCTGGTAACGAACTTTCAAATACGGTTAAATAACAAACCGTAATTCGGAAAAGAAGGCTGCCCGCAAGGCGGCCTTTTTTTTATCCTGTTTTATGGTTTATAGATGAACCGGTATGGCAACAGGGCATCCTTGCCTGCATAATCAACACCGATCCGGGGGCCGGAATCGATCTCTGCTGCAGCGGGTACGATGCCGCGGTCTTCGATCCATATCCTGTTCTCACAAAGCGGGATGCCTGAATCAACGCAGGCAATGCCCATGGCCATGGCCAGTTTGCCGGGCCCGTCGGCCAGTCCTTTTTCCTTATACCATTTGCGTCTTTCGTGCATGATGCCGATGCCTTCGATCGGCTTTATTGCGCGCACCAACACTGCATGCGGGATCCCGGCCGGGCCGGTCACGATATTGAACAGGGAATATATCCCGTAGATGAGGTAGACATAGGCCACGCCACCGGCCATATACATGGGAGCGGTGCGACTGCTCCTGCGTCCTCCCCAGGCATGCGAGGCCCGGTCGCCGGTGCCGGCATATGCTTCAGTTTCGGTGATGATGCCGGCAGTGATGTGGCCATCAATATTCGTCAGGAGTATTTTTCCGAGGAACCATCGCGCCAGCATAACCACATCCGCATCCTGGTAACATGATTCGCTTAATCTCATTTTTGGCGATAATGGATCAGTTTACGATATACCCGATGCCCAGGGTGATGTTCAGGGCGCCTGTCTTCTGGCTGTATGCATCGTCGCGTTCGTAAGCAAAATTGCTGTTGGTGCGCACGTCCTTGAAATAGGGTTGTGCATAAACATAATCAGCATATAGTGTAAAATACTGTTTTTTGCTGCGCTGGTAACGGAAGCCGGCTCCGGCATCAAATGACCAGGCAGGCGCTGCGCTTTGTTCGATGGTGATGGTTTTGTCTTCCGCTCCGCTTTCCAGTCCGGAAATATATACGGCTGGCGAATATGCATAGATGAAACCTCCCAGCAGCCTGGCTTCGAGATACAACCTCCGTGCTTGCAGGGGCAGCGAAGCATTCAGTCCCGCCAGCAGTCCGCCAAGGCCCCAGCTTTTGGTTTCAACCACCCAGCGCGTGTCGGGCAAAACATCATTGTATATTTTGTTTAATTCATCCTGAACGCTGATGTAGTCGAAACGGTTTACACCGCCACTGAGCAAACCGCAGAGGCTCAGGTATTCATTCAGGCGGTAGCCGAAATGGATGGTGAAATTACCGCCGGGCTTTGCAAAGCCGGATGTTTCCCTGCTAAAATCCGTTGCTGCATAATCGGCCAGGGGAATACTCACCCCCCCGGCAAGGCTCACATATACATCACCCTCCTGTGCACGGCCTGTATTCGAAAACAAAGCCATTATCAGCAGGAGGCAGGCTGTAACTGAAAACTGTCTCATAAAGCGATGGTTTTTGAGCATGTAAAAATAGCATTAAAATATTTTAAACTGCTTTCTCCATGAATAAAGACCCTTTTCATCCAGGTCGATTTTTTCGTTGTCGACCAGCCACATCACCACATTGATCACCTTGTCGTCGGGAAACTTTCCGGCAATAAAGAGGAGTTCGTTGAGGCCCTGTGCTTTTTCTTTCAGGGCGGGCTTCAGGACTTGCAGTATGTTGTCAAATTCGATCTCACTTACATTGATCTTGTTTCTGTTGAGGCAAACGTCGCAGATACCGCAACGCTGTGCTTTCGCTTCGTCGAAATATTGTAAAAGCATCTGGCTCCGGCACTGGCTGGTCGACTGTATATAGTCGAGAACAGCCTGCATGCGTTTCATGGCTGCCTTTTTACGGTTTCCGTAAGTGCTGCCCCCGAAGCTCAGCGATTTGCTGTCGAGCCGGTCGTGGGTGATCACTATTTGCGGCTTGTCGGATTTGGGAATGTAGGTAAGGATATCCGTTTTATGGAGTTTCTGAAGCATTCCAACGATCTTTTCAGGCCCGGTGGCGGCACGTTTGGCCAGTTCTTTTTCACTGATCCTGATGAACTCGTTGAACAGCCCGCCGTACGACCTGAGCAACAACTTGATTAAAGGATCGAATGGCGGGTTTTCAACCTGGAAGGTATAAAGTTCGTTATGGTTCATGTTGAACATGATCTTCGAGGGCGTCTCGATATCGGGCCCAAGCATGATCAGGCCCTCTTTTTCCAGTATTTTGAGGGCACTGAAAACAGTCCCGGCATTCATGCGGTAGCGGGCCGAAAAATCATGCAGGTCGAAGTCGAAACGCTGGTTGTTGCCACTGCCTACAGGCAGTTGAAAATAATTCCCGATGGAGGCATAAACAGCCCTGATCACGTGGGGGTCGGGGTATGAGACCGAGAGGTTTTGTTTGGCATTGCGGATGTCGGCTTCTTCATAAAGCAGCACGGCATAGGCCTTTTTTTCGTCCCTGCCGGCGCGTCCGGCTTCCTGGAAATAGGCTTCGAGGCTGTCGGGGAGGTCGAAATGCACCACAAATCGCACACCGGGCTTGTCGATACCCATACCGAAAGCATTGGTGGCCACCATGATCCGTTTTTTATCCTTCATCCATTCTTCCTGCCGGTGTTCCCTGATATTCTGTTCAAGTCCGGCATGGTAATAGGTCGCCTTCACTCCCTTGCTGTTCAGGAAGTCGGATACCTCGCGGCATTTCCTTCTGTTGCGGACATAAACGATGCCGGTGCCGCGGACATTGCCGGCAATTTTGATCAGCCTCCCTTCCTTGTCTTCTTCCCTGAAAACCACATAGGAGAGGTTTTTCCTTTCGAAGCTTTTCCTGATCACATTTTCTTCACCGAATTTCAGTTTTTGCTGAATGTCGGCGATCACATCTTTGGTTGCGGTTGCCGTGAGTGCCATCACCGGGGCATTTCCCGTCAGGGGCCTGATCTCTGCAATATTCAGGTAGGGAGGCCTGAAATCGTAACCCCATTGCGAGATGCAGTGGGCTTCATCAACAGCCAGGATGTTTACCTTCATCCTTTCGATGTTCTGCCTGAATGCTGGCGACTCAAGCCGCTCGGGAGAGACATACAGGAATTTCAGTTCACCATAGATGCTGTTGTTGATCATGAGGTCGATCTCGCGGGCATGCATGCCTGAATGGATTGCTCCCGCCCTGATACCGCGGTTACGGAGGTTTTCAACCTGGTCCTTCATGAGCGCGATCAGGGGCGTGATCACCAGGCACAGCCCTTCCATCGCCATACCCGGCACCTGGTAACAGATCGACTTCCCGCCGCCTGTTGGCAGCAGAGCCAGGGTGTCACGCCCATCCATCACCGACCTGATAATATCTTCCTGCAGCGGCCGGAAGGCATTATAACCCCAGTATTTGACGAGAACATTCCTGATATCCATTGGCATTTATCTATGTCTGCAAAGTTAGTGAAATTGTTGTAAGCTGCTGAACAAAAAATGATTGCATCTTCAATGTGGCGATCAATATTGCAAGGGATAAAATCAATGTCATGACTTTCTGTTTTTCGGCATTTGCTTTTTTATTGAAGATTTCTGGATTATATTTCTACTTTTGCAGCAACAGAGTATTTTTTTAACCATCGTTCATACCTGTATGCTGAGCAGAAGGCACTTAAGGATCAAAGTTTTACAGGCAATGTATGCCTATTTTCAGGATGAAAGCGCCGATCTGGCCAAAAGCGAAAGGCTGCTGTTCCAGAGTATCGATAAACTGTATGAACTGGTCATTTACCAGTTGTCGTTTCTTATCGAGATCAGGGACTTTGCCCACAACCGCTCCGAAGAGAACAAAAAAAAATATTTTCCAACCGAAGACGACCTGAATCCCAACATGCGTTTTGTTGAGAACCGCCTGCTTAAAAAACTTGAAAACAATCGCGAGTACCTGCGCATGCACAAGCAGCTCAGGATTAACTGGGCCGATGAGCAGGGGATGGTCAGAAAGGCTTATATTGAGATGAGGGGTAAAAGTTTTTACAAAACCTATATGAGCCAGACAGAAAGCAGTTTTGCCAACGACCGCGACTTTGCAGCCAGGCTTGTGCGGAAGGTTTTAACCGAGTATGAACTGCTCGAACAGTTTTTTGAGGATAAGTCGGTTTTCTGGGCCTTTGATTCTTATTATACGGCCAGCATGTTACTGGTTAAACTGCTAAAAATGATCCGCGAAACAGACGATGACCGGATGCCCCTGCCTGCCCTGCTCAGTACCGAAGCGGAGAAAGAAGACCGGGAGTTCATGGTGCGGTTGTGGCGAAAGACCATTATGGGAAACGATACCTTTGAAAAGATGATCGATGAGAAAGCCAGTAACTGGGAAATAGAGCGCATTGCATTGATGGACGTGATCCTGATAAAAATGGCCCTGGCCGAACTTGTCGAATTCCCCACCATCCCGGTGAAGGTTACCCTGAATGAATACATTGACATCTCTAAATATTACAGCTCCGAAAAAAGCAAAGTTTTTATCAACGGTATCCTCGACAAGCTCATTGCCGACATGAAGGCCAGCAGTATGATTGTAAAGACCGGCCGGGGCTTGCTGGAAAGTTAACATTCAGGAATCATGAAGAAAACGAGAAAGCTGTTTGCTGCCATCCTCCTGTGCGGGATGCTGATGCCTTTGGCTATCCATGCCTATCCGGGCGAGGTGCTCAAGGTTTTTGATACACCGGGGCAGTTCCCGACCGGACTGGCCTTTGACGGTAAAAACATCTGGATGGCCGACCGCAAGGCGCAAATCCTTTATTGTATTGATGCAGCCGACGGAAGTGTATTGCGTGCGTTGCCTTCACCTGCCTACTGGCCTTCCGGCCTGGCCTGGGATGGTGAGGCCCTCTGGTGTGCCGATGTAAAAGGTGGTCTGCCTTTACAGGAAAACTACCAGGGACTTATTTACAGGATTGATCCTGAGAATGGAAATATATTGAAAGTAATTTCGGCACCTACACCGCGCCCGCGCGACCTGGCCTGGGACGGCCGCTACCTCTGGTGTGTTGACGATGCTGCCCGGGAGATCATACAGTTCAGCCCCGACGACGGCACCACCATCGTCACCCTGCGCGCTCCGGCTAACGACCCCCGCGGACTGGCCTATGACGGGCAATACCTCTGGGTGTCGGACCGCATACAGGATGAAATTTATATGGTGGATCCCGAAAACGGGCAGGTGCTCATCATGACCGATGCACCGGGGCCCTTTACACGCGGACTGGCATGGGACGGAAAGCATGTTTGGGCAGTGGATTCGCAGAACGACAAGCTGTATTGCCTGGTTGCCAGGGATGACGACCGCTTCGTGCTTAAAAATGAACGGCATGCACAGGTAACCTACACACATATGCTGACCAACTTCGGGCCGGGAACCATGCTCACTGCCGATATACATTTGGCCATACCCGTTAACAGGGATAACCAGGTGATCGAAAGCATGGTGCTTACACCTGGCTATGAAGTTGTGACTGACAGAAGCAGGCAGCAGACCGCCCATTACGCTTATGCTGATGTGATGGCGGGCAACAAGGTACAGGCTGAAATGGTTACCACTGCGAGGATATCGGAGATCCGTTATTTTATTTATCCCGATAAAGTGGGCGGACTGGAGGATGTTCCCGCCGATATGCCGGCTGCCTATTACGAAAACAATGAAAAATACCAGTTCGACCATCCGGTCATCACCCGGGCGCTGCATGCGGCAGTGGGCGATGAGAAGAACCCTTACTGGATTGCACGCAAGATCTACAACTACCTGATGGATAATATGTATTACGAGATGGCCGGAGGCTGGAATACCGCGCCTACCGTGCTTGAACGCGGCAACGGCTCCTGTTCGGAATATGCATTCGTCTATATTGCAATGTGCCGGGCCGCCGGCTTGCCGGCACGTTATGTCGGTGCGGTGGTGGTGCGTGGTGATGACGATTGCATGGATGATGTATTTCACCGTTGGGTGGAGGTTTACCTGCCCAACTATGGCTGGATACCCGTGGACCCGAGCGGCGGCGACCAGGAACTGCCACGCAACCAGGCAAACTACTTCGGGCACCTGTCGAACCGCTTTCTGATCACGACCGAAAATGCCGGGGGATCGGCAACGATGGGCTGGACCTACAACTCGAACGGGTTTTATTCCACAGAGCCCAAAACTTTCGTGGTATCCGATCATTTTGCCGACTGGAAGCCCCTTTCTGAATAATCCGGCTTTGCTGATCTGAAACAAAAACCGTTAATAATTGTATATATAACCAAAGGCCCCGGCCCGCGGGGCAACCAATAAAAAGAATATAAGCATGATGGAAAAGGTATTTGATTTCGACATGATCAGGTCTGTTTATGCAGTGATGGCTTCACGTGTTAAAGCCGCGCGTAGGGCAGTGGGAAGGCCCCTCAGCCTGACTGAAAAAATATTGTACGCACACCTTGATGAAGGCGAAGCCAAAAAGGCTTATGTCAGGGGTGAATCCTATGTTGATTTCAGACCCGACCGGGTGGCCATGCAGGATGCCACGGCACAGATGGCCCTGCTGCAGTTTATGCAGGCCGGTAAAGACAAGGCGGCCGTGCCTTCAACGGTGCACTGCGACCACCTTATACAGGCCAGGCTGGGTGCTGCAGCAGACCTGAAGACCGCCAACGATGCCAATAAGGAAGTGTTTGACTTCCTGGCGTCTGTGTCGAATAAATATGGTATCGGCTTCTGGAAACCGGGGGGCGGAATCATTCACCAGGTGGTGCTTGAGAACTATGCTTTTCCGGGGGGGATGATGATCGGTACCGATTCCCATACCGTTAACGCAGGTGGCCTGGGCATGGTGGCCATTGGTGTTGGCGGAGCCGATGCCGTGGATGTGATGGCAGGGATGTCCTGGGAACTGAAGTTTCCGAAGCTCATCGGTGTAAAGCTTACAGGCAGGCTCAGCGGATGGACCAGCGCCAAGGACGTGATCCTGAAAGTGGCCGGCATCCTCACCGTGAAAGGCGGTACCGGTGCCATCCTTGAGTACTTCGGCGAAGGTGCCCAAAGTATCTCCTGCACCGGCAAGGGCACCATTTGCAATATGGGTGCCGAAATTGGCGCAACCACTTCCATATTCGGATACGATGCCAAAATGCGCGAATACCTGACGGGTACCGGCAGGGATATGGTGGCTGCAGAAGCCGATAAGATCGCCGGACATCTTACCGGCGACCCGGAAGTATATGCCGAACCTGAAAAGTATTTTGACGAACTGATCGAGATCAACCTGTCGGAGCTCGAGCCATTCATCAACGGGCCCTTCACCCCCGACCTGGCCACACCTGTATCGCAGTTCGCCGAAGCAGTGAAGAAAAACGGCTGGCCTGCGAAGCTGGAAGTAGGCCTTATAGGCAGTTGCACCAACTCCTCCTACGAAGATATTACCCGTGCGGCTTCCGTGGCCCGGCAGGCCATCGACAAAAAACTGAAAGTGAAGTCGGAATATACCGTAACCCCGGGTTCGGAGCAGGTGCGCTATACCGTTGAACGGGATGGCTACCTGGATGTATTCGAGAAGATCGGCGGCTTGGTGCTTGCCAATGCCTGCGGCCCCTGCATCGGGCAGTGGGCGCGCCACGGTGCCGACAAGCAGGAGAAGAATTCGATCATGACCTCCTTCAACCGGAATTTCGCGAAGCGGAACGACGGCAATCCCAATACCCATGGTTTCGTGGCTTCGCCGGAGATCGTGACCGCCTTTGCCATTGCCGGTACGCTGTATTTTAACCCCATGACCGATTATCTGGTGAACAAGGATGGCGAAAAAGTAAAACTGGACGAACCCACGGGAATTGAATTCCCCGTAAAAGGCTTTGCCGTTGAAGATGCCGGTTACCAGGCTCCCGCCGAAGACGGCAGCAGCATTGAGGTGATCGTGAAACCCGGTTCGGAACGCCTGCAGTTACTGATACCCTTCCCTGCCTGGGACGGAAAGGATATGAACGGACTAAACCTCCTGATCAAAGCCAAAGGGAAATGCACTACCGACCATATTTCCATGGCCGGTCCCTGGCTGCGGTACCGTGGCCATCTCGATAATATATCGAATAATATGCTCATCGGGGCGGTGAATGCCTATAATGATGAAACCAACAAGGTTAAGAACCAGGAAAACGGCGACTATATACCGGTGCCCGATGCCGCCCGATACTACAAGGCTAATGGGCCGGGTAGCGTGGTGGTCGGCGATGAGAACTATGGGGAAGGCTCTTCCAGGGAACATGCCGCCATGGAGCCGCGGAACCTGGGCGTGAAGGTGGTGCTGGTAAAATCCTTTGCCAGGATACACGAAACCAACCTCAAAAAGCAGGGCATGCTGGCCCTGACCTTTGCCGATAAGGCGGATTACAATCAGGTGCTGGAAGATGACCGCATCGATGTGATCGGCCTGGAGAATTTCCGCCCCGGCAAACAGTTGAACGTGACGCTGCATCACCATGACGGGACTTCACACACTTTCCCGGTGAACCACAGCTATAACAAAAACCAGATCAAGTGGTTTAAGGCCGGCAGTGCGCTGAACCTGATCCGCAGCAAGGGAAACTGAGAAGGAGAGACTATGGGAGGATGAGAAATCTGATATCTGATATTTGATGTTTGAAATCTGAAGTGAATTTAGAAATTGGAACTCCCCGTACCCCGTTGCTGCGTAGCAAAGATCCCGCCCTGGCGGGACGGAAACCCTGAAATCTGAACTCTGAACTCTGATATCTGACTCGTTCCCCGTCCCCCGCACCTTAATTAAACCATTAAGCTATTTAGCCCCCGAGAAATCGGGGCAGGCATTTAGCCCATTAGAAATCGGGGCAGGCACTAAAACAATATAACAATATAACAATATAACAATATAACAATATAACAATCCCGATAAATCGGGGATTAGTTCGACTAAGCCTTTTTACTTCACTTCGTTCATGAAAAGACAGTCTCACTGACATAACAAATTGGAACATCTGTCTCCATTTTTTGACTATTTTTGGGCATCTTTTTGTATGAACTTCTGTCTGTAAAATAATAATGACCGAAAGTCGTTAGATAATATTATCGGAACGATCTTATTTTATGCCTGTGAAAAATCAATACCTGATAGTCTTTTCCTTTATTTTTGTTTTCATCATGCCCCGCATGTCAAATGCCCAGATTGGCGGTGAAAGCACATACGAATTTCTGGGACTTCCCAATTCGGCACGAATTGCTTCTTTGGGAGGGAACTACCTGGCCGTATACGATGATGATATTACCCTGGCCCTGGCCAACCCTTCACTGATCAGCGACGGCATGCATAACCGCATTGGCTTAAGCTTTATCAATTACTTTGCCGGGATCAACTACGGCTATGCCCAATACGGCCGTACTATTGGAGGAGCGGGAACATTTGTCGCCAGTATGCAGTTTATCAATTATGGCACCTTCGACCGGGCCGATGCCAGCGGACAGCGTAACGGCACTTTCACTGCCGGTGAATATGCCCTCAATATCGGGTGGGGGAGGAGGCTGCATCCCCACTGGACCATCGGTGCGAACATCAAGGGCATCTATTCTTCATTCGAATCCTACAACAGCTTTGGCCTGGCAGTGGATGTGGCAGGTTCCTATGTGCATGATCGGGCCGACCTGACCGCCTCACTCATCGCCCGCAATATTGGCCTTATGCTGAAAGGCTATTACAGCGGCCAGACACATCCCCTGCCCTTTGAGCTGCAGTTCGGGGTATCCAAAGGGCTCGAACACCTGCCCTTCCGATTCTCATTCCTCTATCATAATATGCAAAAATGGAACCTTACTTATGAGGACCCGCTGGCCCTTGCCAGAAATACCGACCCCATCACCGGTGAGGTGAGCGAACAAGGCGGTCTTGCCGATTTTGCCGACAAGGCCATGCGTCATATTGTGATCGGGGCCGAACTTAATATTACCGACTTCCTCAGCCTCAGGGGAGGTTATAACTATGGCCTGCGCCAGGATAACAAGGTGGTTGCCAAACAATCGACCGTCGGGTTTTCATGGGGGCTGGGAATCAGGATATCAAAGTTTCACTTCAGCTATGCCCGCTCACGCTTTCACCTGGTGGGATCTCCAAACTATATCACGCTTACGCTTAACCTCGAAGAGTTTTCGAAGAAACGAACGGCAGGAAACGGGCAATAGCCCCATGCCGGAAATTTTTATTGGATAAATCCCCGGTTCCTTATACAGAAGGCATATTTATAGCCCGCCTTTAACTATCTTTGTGTTCCATGAATATCGTCATCGATAGGGAGGCAGGTTTTTGTCCGGGGGTGAAAAAGGCTCTTGACATAGCGGAAAGGAATCTCCGCGAAGAGGGGGTATTGGTCAGCCTGGGCGATCTTCTTCATAATGAAGGGGAGATGGAGCGGCTCAGCGAAAAAGGCTTGTCCGTTGCCGGCCATGCCGACATTCCTTTCATGGGAGATAAAAAACTGCTTATCCGTGCCCACGGCGAACCTCCCGAAACATTCAGGGTAGCTGCTGAAGCAGGCGTCAGGCTGGTCGATGCCACCTGCGGCATTGTAAAACGCCTTCAACAAAAGGTACAGAGGGCTGCAGAAGAGATGGAACGGCTTGGCGGGCAGGTGGTGATATTCGGCAGGAAGGATCATCCTGAAGTGATCGGGCTGGCCGGCCATGCCATGGGCCGGGCCATTGTGGTCGGCTCGCTGGAAGAGGCGAAACTTGCCGGCTTTACCGGGCCGGTGCGCTTATTTTCGCAAACCACCATGAATGGGGATGCATATGATAAAGTGGCATCGCTCATCAGAAATAACATGCAAAAGCTGAACCCGGCACCTGATTTTATTTCTTACGACAGCATTTGCAGGCATGTCAGCCGGCGTGTGCCGGCACTGCAGGAATTTGTACGAATGCATGATGTGGTCGTTTTTACCGGCGGAAAGAAAAGCGCCAACGGCAAAAAACTTTTTCATGCCTGCCGGCAAGCCAATCCGCACAGCCATTTTGTGTCAACTCCAGCGGAGATCGACCCGGAATGGTTCACCGGTGCAGCTTCGGTGGGGATCAGTGGGGCGGCTTCCACACCGCCATGGCTACTGGAAGAAATTGCAAATAAAATCAGGGAGATAAGCTGATGTATCTTCAAAATCTTGATATCAACAATTTTAAGAACTGCGCCGAAGCATCCACGGTCTTTTCGCCCAAGATCAACTGCTTTACGGGCGATAACGGTGCAGGCAAGACCAACATCCTGGATGCCATCCATTACCTGTCGTTCTGTAAAAGTTACTTCAACCCCGTTGACATGCAGAATATCATGCATGGCGAAAACTTCTTTGCCATCCATGGAAGCTATATGCGCAACGGAAACAACAGCGATAAGGTGACATGCATCCAGAAACTCGGGGAGCGAAAGATCTTTAAGCTGAACGATAAGCCCTATGAACGGCTGGCCGACCATATTGGCGAATTTCCGCTGGTGATGGTTTCACCCTACGACCGTGACCTGATCAATGAGGGCAGCGATATCAGGCGAAAATTCATCGACAGCGTCATTGCGCAGTTTGACAAGATCTATCTCGACGATCTTATCAATTACAACAAAGCCCTGCTGCAGCGAAATGCATTGCTCAAGCAGTTTTACGAAAGGAATTTCTTCGACCCGGGCCTGATCGATATCTGGGATGAACAGCTTGCCCGGCTCGGGAAAGAGATCTATGAAAAACGATCTGCCTTCATCGAACGTTTTATTCCGATATTTCAGCGGTATTTTACATTTATTACCGGCGGGAAGGAACGCGTTTCGATCGTGTATCAATCCCAGTTGCATGATGATGAACCGGATAAGTTGCTGATGCAATCGATACAGCGCGACCGCATGCTGAGATATACCACACAGGGGATCCATAAGGACGATCTCGCCTTCAGCATCTTTGGTCATCCCGTTAAAAAATTCGGTTCACAGGGGCAGCAGAAGTCATTCGTCATTGCCATAAAACTGGCCCAGTTCGACTACACCAGCGAGGTGAAGGCCTATAAGCCCATCCTGCTGTTCGACGACATTTTCGACAAGCTTGACGAAAAGCGGGTACAGCAACTGGTCAGCCTGGTGAGCGAGAACAGCTTCGGGCAGGTATTTATTACCGATACCCAGCGAGGCCGGATTGAAAAGATCTTCAAAAAGATCGACATCGATCACAGTATTTATAACGTTATTGCCGGTAAACTGTCAAATCCGGAAAAATAGACCGTATGCGGAATTCTAACGAACAAAGCCTTGGGGAAGTCATCCGGCAGCTTTTGGAAACGTACAGGCTGCAGGGAAAGATCGGCCAGACCCGTGTGATCGCTGCCTGGGAGGCGGTGACGGGCGAGATGATCAGCCGCCATACAAAAGATCTGTATTTTAAAGGGTCAAAGCTGTTTGTCAAGCTTGATTCTCCGGCCCTGAAAAATGAACTTTCTTTTTCCAAAAGCAGGATCATCGAACTTCTGAATGAGGCCGCCGGCGAAGAGGTGGTAAAGGATGTGGTGTTCCGTTAAAGCGTCAGTTTGTTTTTCTTACCTATTGAACAGGAGTGATTTCCCGGAAATCACAACTACTTGATATCACACTTCAGCATCAGCTTGTCGCCGATATAGGCCTCCAGCCTGTCGCCGGGCTTAACCGGCCCGACGCCTGCAGGTGTGCCGGTAAAGATCAGGTCGCCTGTTTTAAGGGTGAAGAAGTCTGAGAGGTATGTGATAAGTGCATCGATGCTAAAGATCATATTGCCGGAATTTCCCTGTTGAACGGTTTCTCCGTTCTTCACAAGGCTGAATGGGATATTATCCGGTCCGGAAAACTCTTTTTTATTGATGAACGCATCGCTGAGGGGTGCCGAATGGTCGAATGCCTTGGCAATCTCCCAGGGGAGCCCTTTTGCCTTGGCTTTATCCTGCAGGTCGCGGGCGGTAAAGTCAATGCCAATACCAATCTCTTCGTAATAGGTATGGGCAAACTGCGGGTGAATGCCCTTACCGAGCTTGCAGATGCGAACCACCAGTTCGCATTCGTAATGGATGTTTGAAGAGAATTCAGGGTAATAGAACGGGCGGTTTCTCCTGAGCAGGGCCGTGTCGGGTTTCAGAAAAAAAACGGGCGTTTCGGGTACTGCATTCTTCAGCTCCCTGGCGTGTTCGCTGTAGTTTCTTCCAATACAGAATATCTTCATGATGATTTTGCTGCTCCGGGTTATTGATCAGGGGTTTATATTTGACCGGGACGGATAAAGCGTTTCCTGATGGCTGCCACTACTTTTTTGGTCGACAGCGGGAATTCGGCTTTCATCATCCAGTCGAAATATTGCGGTTCAATCCTGAAAACCTCTTCCACACTTCTGCCTTTGTGTTTGCCAAAGTTAAAGACCTCTTCCTGTTTGGCATTGAAAACAATATGCCCGACCAGGTCGACAAAGCGTGTGTTGTATGAGAAGGCGTGCAGGGCTTTCATGTCGTTCTTAACCGGTATGCTGACGTTTCCTTCTTCGTCTTTGTATTCAGTGTCTTGATAGCGTTCGATCTGGGCCTTTAGTATCTCAAAGGTTGCCAGGGTATCGGCTTCGGCCGAGTGCGCATCCATCAGCTCCTTACCGCAGTAAAACTTGTATGCGGCACGGAGGTTCCTGGGTTCCATGCGGTGGAAGATGTTTTGTACATCAATAAAATAACGGTCACGCAGGTCGAAATCAATGCCGGCACGCAGAAATTCCTCCACCAGCAGGGGGATATCGAATTTATTGGAATTATACCCGGCCAGGTCGCAACCTTCAAGCAGCGCATGGATTTTGGGAGCCAGTTGTTTAAAGGTGGGTGCGTCTTTCACGTCTTCATCGGAGATGCCGTGGATAAGTGTCGAATCAAGGGAGATGGGCATTTCTGGATTGACGCGGTAAGTGTGCGTTTGTGTACTGTTGTCAGGTTCATTCCTGACGATGCAGATCTCTACGATGCGGTCGTTGGCTACCCTGATGCCGGTTGTTTCAAGGTCGATGACGGCCAGGGGCTTGCTGAGGTTTAATTCCATAATGAATAAGGGTGTCTGATGTTATTTGGCGAAAATACATGAATTATGGGAATGAGCCATGCCGTTCATCAGATATTCCTGCCGGTATCGAAATTTTCAAGCAGTTCGGCCAGCCTTTTCAGGTACATCCCGCCCAGGGCACCGTCAACAATACGGTGGTCGTAGGCCAGTGAGAGGATCATCATGTGGCGGATGCCGATCATGTCGCCCTGGGGTGTTTCGATCACCACGGGTTTTTTGCGGATGGCGCCGATGCCGAGTATGGCCACCTGGGGCTGGTTGATGATGGGCGTGCCGGTAATGCTGGAAAAGCTGCCGAAATTGGTCGTGGTAAAGGTGCCTCCCTGTATCTCGTCGGGAAGCAGCTTGTTGGCGCGCGCCCTTTGGGCCAGGTCATTCACGTCCTTGGTCAGGCCGAGGAGGCTCTTCTGGTCGGCATTTTTTATTACCGGTACAATGAGGTTGCCGTCGGGCAGGGCTGCCGCCATGCCGATGTGGATATTCTTGCGGATGATCATATTGTTCCCGTCGACCGAGGCGTTGACGCGCGGGTATTCCTTGATGGCCTGCGCAGCTGCTTCAATGATGATGGGTGTATAGGTGATCTTTTCCCCTTCGCGCTTCAGGAGCATGTCCTTTACGCCGTTGCGCCAGTTCACGATCGGAGTCATGTCCACTTCGATGAAGGAAGTGACATGGGGCGAGATCTGTTTCGACATCACCATATGGTCGGCAATGAGCCTGCGCATACGATCCATCTCGATGATCTCGTCACCGGCTGCTGTTGTAACTGCAGGAGCTTCTGCCTTTACAGTTGTTGCCGGCTTTTCATCCCTAGCCGGGGATGCAGCTTGGGCAGGCCTTTTCTTTAGGTAATCAAGGATGTCCTGTTTGGTCACGCGGCCCTCTTTTCCGCTGCCTTCAATTTTTTCCAGTTCGCCCATGGAAACGCCCTCGGTAGATGCAATTTTCTTTACCAGGGGTGAATAGAAGCGTGTGGGCTCAGTCGATTCTTCAGCAGAAGTGTCAGCAACCGGTTTTTCGTCAGCTTTTTTGCCCTCATCTTCCTTTTCAGGTTTCACGGCGGGGCTTTCTTCCTTCTTTTTATCCGGATTTTCCTCTTCGGAAGCTTCACCACCGGTATCGACAATGGCAATGATCTTGCCTACTTCTACAACATCGCCTTCCTGGAAAAAGACCTCTTTCAGTACTCCTTCCACGGGAGACGGGATCTCTGAATCAACCTTGTCGGTGGCGATCTCAACAATGGGGTCGTCCTCTTCTATGGTGTCGCCGGGCGATTTCAGCCATTTGGTGATGGTGGCTTCGATGATGCTTTCGCCAAGCTTGGGCATTACGATCTCAAATCTGGCCATGGTTAATTTCTTTAATTCAATATATATACAATTTACAGGCTTTTATGTTCAATTTGTCAAACGCATCAACATTATATCCTTCCGGTCGCACGGTATCCCCTGAAAATGATGTTCAGGTCGGTCATGAAATTATAGTCCCTGGCATAGATCATGTTGAGTTTTCCGGTGATATCGGGGTTCAGCCGCTTCCTGCCAAAGGCATCCTCCGGGTTGAGTATCCCTTTTTTAATCTTTGGCAGTTTTTCCGGATCCGATTCATGGTGACGGGCATAACCTACCCAGGTGAATTTTCCGATGAGAACCCCGAAGATGTTGCGGAGCAGACCGGCCGGATTACGGACAATAAAAAGGTTTACAGGCAGCAGAGCCAGCATTACAAGGGATACCACGATATCGGTAAAACGTTTGTTCCTGCGGTTTTTGGGATTGCTGATGGAGTTGATATCAACGGTATACAGGTCGCCGGAAGTATTGATCGAACTACTGCCGATAATGGACAGGCTGTCTTCGGGTGCGATCCTGAAGTCGACCTTGAAGTGCTGCAACTCCGACATTTTGTCGATGATCACCTGGTGGGGGAGGCTTTTTGAGCAGAAGATCACTTCGGAGATCCGGTAGATGGGGATGATCTCTGATATCTGGTCGATACTTCCGATAAAATTTTCGTGGTTGTTGTTTCCCTGGCGGATGCTGACAAGCCCGACGAAGACCGGTGCCAGGAAGGTCTTGTGCAGCAGGTCCGATACCCGCCCGGCTTCTTCGGCATCTCCAACAATGATAAACCGCTTGTTTTTAGCCATGCCGATGCGGTATTCCTTAAATCCCGCTATGTGTAGCAGCAGGCGCAGGCCGGTCATGGAGATGAGTCCCCACACCGCGCCGAGGATAATGATGGCCCTTGAAAAGCGGTACGATTCACTGAGAAGGGCATAGCCAACCAGGATGATAATGGTGCCTACCGTGATGCCCTGAAAAATGCGGATAATCCGGATGGGCCTGTCGTATCCTCCGCTGAGATATACTGACAACAGCCAGATAATGATATACAAGGGCACGGCCACAGCAATAAAGGCCATGGGGTAACTTCCCCCGTCGGGGAAAATTACGCGTGATTCCCAGTATTCCTTGATGAAAAAGATGCCGCCGAAAATGAGGGCGGTATCGATCAGCGGGAGCAGTGCCTTTTTGATGAATCGGTTGAAGATGGCAATGGAAGCCCGCAGCCAGATGGCCAGGTTGATCAGGAATGAGAAGAGCCTGGCGTTCTTTTGGGAAAAATGTTTGCGGGCAAAGATCACCATGGCATTGTAAAAGACAAAAACGTAGTTGATGCTGCTTTTTTTTGTGCTTTCGCCTTTGTAATGGATGATCCTTGTTTCGGGGAAATAGTAATTCTTATATCCGGCTTTGATGATGCGGTAGGAAAGGTCAATGTCTTCGCCATACATGAAAAAGGATTCATCGAGCAGGCCGGTCTTGTCGAGGGCTGAGCGCCGCATGAACATAAAGGCGCCCGAAAGGATTTCCACCTCGTGCAATTTGTCCTTGTCGAGGTAACCGAGGTGGTATTTGCCGAATATCTTCGATCGCGGGAAGATCTTCGACAGCCCGAATATTTTGTAAAAGGCCACATCCGGGGTGGGCAGGCCACGCTTCGATTCCGGCAGGAAATTTCCCTTGCCGTCGATCATCTTAACGCCCAGTCCTCCAGCTTCAGGATGCGCGTCCATGAAGGCGATGATCTTTGTAAAGGTGTCGTCCTCCACAACCGTATCGGGATTGAGCAGCAGCACGTATTCTCCTTCCGACTGACGGATGGCCTGGTTGTTGGCCTTTGAAAACCCGAGATTCTCACGGTTGGCGATCACCCTGACTTCAGGGAATTTTTCGTGCAGCATGCGCACCGAGCCGTCAACGGAATTGTTGTCGACCACCCATACTTCCGCTTCAATGCCCCGTACAGCCCGGCGTACCGAACTGAGGCACTGTTCAAGGAAATGCCTGACATTGTAATTGACGATGACGACTGAAAGCTTCATACCCGGTAGTTGCCTGTAATCAGTTTTCAAATATAGTACATTGTACCGAAATGCCACCGTGCATGTGCTGCCCGGATTTGAAAAATATTGGGGGCATGACCGGGATTTCCGGAATAATATTGCGGCATGGGATGCTGAAGGCCGGAGGGTAAAAACTAGGTAATCAGTATGTTATGCCTTTGACGGGATGGCCAGCAAGGGTAGTTTGGCTTCAAACAGGTCCTTTTTTGTCATCACTTTTCTGAAGAATCCTTCAAGGAAGTTTCGTTTATGGGGAATGAAGCTGATGAGGTGGATATCATGGTCTGAAATAAACTCCAGTACTTCTTTGCGGTAATCGACCCTTTTTTCGGTAAAAAAGGCGATCAGCCCTTTCTTTTCTTCTTTTTTAAATTTGTTTTTCAGCTCCTCCATTTGCCGTCCTGCCTCCTCCATCCGGTATTCACCTGACAGGTGAAGTACCCAAATCCGGAAGGGGCGTTGGCTGAAAAGCCTGATGACAGACTGGATGGCCTCCAGGTCGGCCTTTTCATAATCAGTCATGTACAGGATGTTCGTCACTGTTTTATAATCACAATCATGACTAACTGCCAGGACCGGCACATTGGCATTGTTCATCACCTTTTTTGATACACTGCCTTCCAGAAAGCCTTTGTTGCCACTCCCGCTGCTGCCCATCACGATCAGGTCGGGCCGGAAAAGGGCGCAGTATTCCAGTATTTCGAATGCCGGTTCGGCACTGCCGGTATGTGTGGTGAAGCTGACACCGCTGATGCCCGCTCCGCGGGCTATTTTCCGGATCAGCTTCAATTGCAGATTCAGGCGTTCCCGGGCTTGTTCCTGTTGGTCTTTCAGTAATTGCTCGCTGATGTAATACTCGGTTTCTATGCTGCCGGGGAAAGTCCTTTCCGGTATCACAAGACGGTCGAAAGCTGCATGCATCAGACATATTTTGGTGTCTTCCTGTCGCGCGAAGTCGAGCGCATAATGCGCAACCATGGCGCTGTCTTCTGAGAAATCGAGGGGGACGAGTATCTTTTTCATGCCTGGATGTTTAAAGGATCAATACAAATATAACCCAAAGCCATGCGAAAAGCAAATTTGCCATAGCCGTGGAGCCACGGGGAAAGCGCCCGCTTATTTATAATGGTTGTAAATTATGTTATTTCCCAAAAAATAGCAAACTGTTTCCGTGTTGAGCCGAAATAGGGTTTATATTTGAGTATTTAATTACTAAAATTAACAGGATGTCACGAATACTTAACCTGAGCGAGGCAGCTTCCATTGCCATTCACGGGATGATCCTTGTTGCCAGGTCCGAAAAGCTGGTGAATGTAAACCACATTTCCGAGCTTACCGCCAGTTCGCGGCATCATGTAGCCAAAGTGTTTCAGCGGCTTGTAAAAGAAGGGTTCATTTCATCGAGCCGTGGCCCATCGGGTGGTTTTATGTTGAAAAAAGAAGCAGCGGAGATCAGCTTTCTCGATATTTATGAGGCCATCGAAGGCCGCATCGTCGTAACCAAATGCCCGCTCGACAAACCCATTTGTCCTTTCGATAAATGCATTTTCAGGAATGTGATGAAAGACCTTACGCTCAACTTCAGGGAGTACCTGCAATCACAAACCCTCGATCAGTTCATAAAAGAATAATATTTTTTTTCCACCCTTCCTTTCATTTATCTGAATAATTGTATATTTGCGTAATTAAATACCAAATATATTATTTAACGAAAACACGGAAGATATTCATAAGATGAAAAGGGAGATCATAAAGATTGACGAAGAAAAATGCAATGGATGCGGCTTGTGCATCCCTGCCTGTCCCGAAGGCGCCCTGCAGATCATTGATGGCAAAGCGCGCTTGATAAGCGATTTGATGTGCGACGGCCTGGGGGCATGTATCGGGGAGTGCCCCGAAGGGGCCATCGAGGTTGCGTTGCGCGAAGCGGAACCCTATAGCGAAACGCTTGTCATGGGCGGGATTGTAAAGCACGGCTTTAATACCGTGGTGGCGCACCTGAAGCATTTGCAGGATCACGGCGAAACGGAATTTTTCCGTGAAGCCCTGGGTTTTCTCGAGAATCAGGAAGAGCTCGGTTACACAACTGATGAGGTGATGCAAAAACTACGGGAGGAACTGCCGGACCATGGTTGTACGGGCGGATGTCCGGGCGCGGCTGCCATGGTATTCGACATTGATGAGGAAGCCGTAAACCAGGCCGCGGGAATTGATGCGGATGCCGGTATCCCTTCGGCATTGCGTCAGTGGCCGGTGCAAATGCATCTGGTAAACCCGAATGCTCCATATTTTAAAGGTGCCGACCTGCTGCTGGCTGCCGACTGCACAGCCTTCGCCCTCGGCAATTTCCATTCGGTTTACCTGAAGGGTAAAAGCCTGGCCATTGCCTGTCCGAAACTTGATTCGGGTACCGATGTTTACGTACAGAAACTGATCAGCCTCATCGACGATGCCCGCATCAATACCCTGCACGTGATGGTGATGGAGGTCCCCTGCTGCATCGGCCTCGTCCAGATGGCCCGGATGGCTGCAGAAAATGCCGGGCGAAAGATCCCCCTGAAGAAAACCGTGGTGGGCATCCGCGGAAATATCCTCTCCGAGGAATGGCTCTGATGAAATATGCAAAAGTATTGGCTTTCAATGGTTTGTAAATCCATTTGACCCTTACCCTGACGGAATCGGATGCTCCTTTGCACCTGTATAATTTATACATGTTATAAATTGCATTTTTACCAGCGTTTTTATTCCCCTGCTTCGTATATTTGACCTTAATAATATATTTGGTACATCTTTACTTATTTGCGAAACAAAAAGGGAATGTTAAAGAAACTCTATGCATGGCTTCTTCCTCCGGCCTCCTGGCGTTTCACGGCCATCGTGATCACGGGCATCATGGCAGGTCTTTTCTTTTTCCTGGTTTATGTGTCCGATGCGGCTTCGTATTTGTCGGACGACCCGAAGGCCTGCGTCAACTGCCATATCATGGCTCCCGAATATGCTACCTGGGCGCACAGTTCGCATCGCGAAGCGGCTCATTGCAATGATTGTCATGTTCCGCACGATAATTTTTTCAATACCTATTATTTCAAGGCCAAGGACGGGCTCAGGCATGCCTATATGTTTACCTTGCGGCTGGAGCCACAGACAATATTCATCAAGGAAGACGGCAAACGGGTGGTTCAGCAGAATTGCCACCGTTGCCATGACGACCTGATCAGGAATGAGCGTGTGATGGCATTTACCGATTCCTTTCACGGGCATTCCCGTGAGCGGCTGTGCTGGGATTGTCACCGGGAAACCCCGCACGGAAGGGTGCAGAGCCTGTCGAGCGTGCCCTTTGCCAGGGTTCCCGGTCCGGGAAGCCCCGTCCCGTCGTGGTTAAACAGGATTATGAACAACAAATGATAAAAGCTGTATTATGAAAGCGAAAAGAAAACCCTGGGTGAACTGGTTGCTGTTCTTCACAACCCTTGTCATTGTGTTTTTACTTGGATTGCTGGCTTCTTCTATCGTGGAGCGAAGGGCAGAGGCCGTATTTGTCAACAAACCGGTGGTGATGCTGGCCGACTATGAGCCGCGTAATGCCGAATGGGGGAAGAATTTTCCGCGGGAATATGAGTCATACACCCGCACTTCCGATACTTCTTTCCGCACGCTCTATAACGGCAATACAATGGTCGACATGCTTGCGGAATACCCGCAGCTGGTGGTGCTCTGGGCGGGCTATTCCTTTTCCCTCGATTACAATCAGGGCCGGGGGCATTATTATGCCATCGAAGACATGTATCATACCCTGCGCACCGGCGCTCCCATGGGGCCTGACGAAGGCCCTATGCCGAATACCTGTTGGACCTGCAAGAGCCCGGATGTGCCCAGGGTAATGAACGAGGTGGGCGTGGCTGCCTTCTACAGCGGGGCATGGGCTTCGCGCGGCCCCGGGATCGTCAATCCCATCGGCTGCGCCGATTGTCATGATCCGAATACCATGGACCTGCGCATCACGCGGCCGGCACTGATCGAAGCCTGGGAAAGCACCGGCAGGGATATCACCAGATCCACCCACCAGGAAATGCGTTCACTGGTGTGCGCTCAATGCCATGTTGAATATTACTTTAACAAGAAAATTCCGGTTGAAGGGGTCAATTATCTCACTTTCCCGTGGAAAGACGGTACCGGTCCTGAAGCCATGCTTGCATACTACGACAGGATGAACTTTTCCGACTGGACGCATGCCATCAGCAAGGCCCCCATGCTTAAGGCCCAGCATCCCGATTATGAGGTGTTCACCACCGGTATCCATTTTGAAAGGGGAGTGGCCTGTGCCGATTGCCATATGCCGTATCACAGCGAGGGCGGGCAGAAATTTACCAATCACCACATGACCAGTCCGCTGAAATATATCACCTCTTCCTGCCAGGTTTGCCACCGCGAGAGTGAGGAAACCCTGCGGAACAATGTATATGACCGTCAGCGGAAAGTTGCGGAGATCCGCGGGATAGCTGAAGAACTGATCGTCAGGGCTCATGTGGAGGCCGGGCTGGCCTGGGAGCTGGGGGCAGGACAGGCCGAAATGGAAGCCATCCTCTATGATATCAGGGTAGCCCAGTGGTACTGGGATTATGTGGCCGCCAGCCACGGTGCATCCTTCCACTCGCCGGTCGAATCCGCACGCACCCTTGGCAAATCGATCGACCATGCACAACAGGCAAGGGTGGCCCTGGCAAGGCTGCTGGCATCATACGGAGAAATGGATGCAGTCCCTTATCCCGACATCAGCACTAAACAGAAAGCCCAGGCATTTATCGGAGCCCCGGCAGAGAAGCTGAAAGCGGATAAAGCCATATTCCTGCAAACCATCGTGCCGGTCTGGCAGGAAGAAGCAGCCCAAAGGGAAGCAACTTACGGCATGCCTCTGGAATAATTGCCCTGCCTTCGGCGGGAACCATTCCCGCCTCATGGGTATTTCAGGGCTCTGCAGCAGGCGGCCACTATGCCGTTGGGTGTATGATGCGGCTCTTCCGGCAGTAATTTATATGGCATTATTGACCAATTGTCATTGTATTTCCGCCATCTGATAAGAATTCCGGTAATCTTGTTCATAATGTGGCATAAGGCACTTACTTTGTATGGTCTTACTTTAAGTGTAAAGCTTAAGAACAGGGTTTAAGGATGGCCTGATGATTCGGGCCATCCTTTGTTATGCTGCACCATTCCCTGATGGTTGCGGGCGCGGGATTGCAAATTTCATTTGATAAGCCGTATTGCTTCATGCGGCATTTTTTATTACTTTCGGCTGCTGTAAAATGATCTCATATGCGATGTACTTTTTGGATTATTGTTTGTTTATTGCTGCCGGCAACCGCTTTGCATGCACAGGGCCGTCTGCACATTGCCTCCGATGCTGATGCAGCCTTTACCCTTACGGGTTTTGATGCTTTTAGTACCTTTGACATTGCCAGGGTGGATCTTTCCGGTGGCCGGGATACCATTATCAATAATCCTTATCGCGGACTGGCCCTGATGCGCTATGGCAACGGAAGCGTATATCCTTTGATCATGGAAGATACGGAAACGAAGATTATATTCCCGAACGACAGTCCTTTGCCTGTATTTCCCGACGGCGGTGAGAACCTTTTTCTGTACGGATTTCTGACAAGTTTTCGTGAATTGAGCGCCAGGGCCGGCCATCTGCAGTATTTGCTGGCCGGAGCGGAAGGCGATGAGGATTCCCTTAGCCACTTCCGGGAGGAACTGGGTTTGGTAAACAGCAGGCTTGACAGCCTGAAAGCAGGCCTGCCCGAGCCGGATTATCCGCTGGCTTCATTATTTCTCAGGGGCAGGATGCTTATCGAATCGAGCTACAGCATTCGCACGCATGAGGAACTGCAAAGCCATAAAGGGGAATTTCTGACGTATATCAGGGAAGGTTTCCCGCAGCTCCGGTATAGCGACCTGATACAGGAAACGGGCAGGCAATATATGATGATGAATGAGTATGTTTTATCCGGAAAGGATGTGGTTAATCAGACGAGGATAAATGATGTGGCTGACTGGACCGGGGCGCTCGCGGGATGGGTGGAGCCGGCCGCAGTGGTTGATTTTTTTGTTGGGGCATTTTACGGGCGCAGCATGGTAACGCAGGCCTCGGCCATTGCCGGCAGTTTTGCCGGTATTGTCATTTCGGACGGATGCGTGCCGGTGCCCTTTGAAATTTGTGATACGATAGGCGGGCTGATCCTTACTGATTATGAAGGGCTTCGTACCGAAAACATGGACGACTGGGATGTTGACAAGGTGCTTTCGCTGGTCTCTGAGGATGATATGGTATCCCTGGCAGAAACTGTATCCCTGGTCAGGGATATTACGACAGAGGGTTTGTTTTTGCCGCTTGTTGTGGTTCCGGCCGAACCGCTTTCCTTGAGGCATTTGGGGATGCGCAGCCTGTGCCAGGGCTTTCTGTTCTTTGCCACGGATGAATCGCGGCAGCAAATCTTTCCCGGCAGCCCGCCCGGGCTGCCCTGCTTCCTCTTACTCGATTCCTCGAACCGTGTGCTTATCTGCAGCAGCAGCCGTAAAGAGATCATTGAGTATGCGAGATAGTTGCGATGTAATTGCGATTTATTATTTTTGGTAAAACGGAAAATAAGACGATAATTCCTTATGGCTGATTAACACAAAGGCGCAGGCCTTTCAATAAGTGAAAAATGATCAGGAGATCAATTCTTTTTTTAAGTATTGTGATGTTTTATACTGTTAATGTGTATTCACAGGATCATTTAACAGGACTTAAAGCCGGATTAATAAATTCAAACTTTTTTTTAGGAGATAATCAGGTAAAAAATTCATTTTTTTTTATGGGATTAAACTATGAATATGTGCCCAAAAGAGCCATGCTTTCCATTTCAACGGAAGTTCAGTATATTGTTCATTCAAAAGTGTTTATGATACCGCTATCCATTAATCTTAAACCAGGAAATAAAATTAAGTTCCTGGCATCAGGAGGAATTCTGCCAATCATCAGATTAGAAAAAAAATATCCCAATAAAACGATTGATATCGGGGGGACATGCAGGATAGGAATTGAATATCGCGTTAACAAAATAATTTCTATCTATGGCAATTTTGGATTTCTGTTTATTCCTGGCCGGGAATATTACCGTTCTAGTATTCGAAAGACTAAGGAAAAAGCTCAGTTTTTTAATATAGGGGTCAATTATTTTGTTAACAGAAAGGATAAAACCAGGCCGGTTTCCGACAAGTAAGGTTTTATATGACTGAAATCCTGATCCCTGTCTGCACCGTGCCGGCTTATGAGGCCACAGATTACCATGATTACCCCGCTAAAGCCAGGGGTTTGCGCCGGTGTGCTTATTCATTCCGCAGACAGCGGACACTGAAGCCGTTTTCCTGTTCGCTATAGTAGCGGTACATTCGTGTATCCATGTATGACGGGTTGTGGCTCCACGAGAATTCGTTGAAATCAACCGTCGATGTCCAAAAGACGCCCATGTAGCCCAGATTGCCAAAGCTGCCGGCAGCGATGCGGTAGCCGCCCGGCAGTGCCGAGAACCCGTAAAGGTCGGTGCCGGTGACTCCCGGCTGCCAGCCAGTGACGGTTTTCAGGTTGGTGCCTGCATCATTTCCGCGGAAATCCAATTGATCCCACTCCGGGTGCCCGATACCATATTCGCTGTCGATCGCCCCTTCCAGTATCTTCCATTCCGTATCCGAGGGCAGGTGCCAGCCCGGTGGGCAGATGCCCTGTACGCCTGGCTGGCTGGTGTATTGCATTACTTCTTCCCACTGATAGAGGCCGCCGTACTGATCGCAATTATCAGGATTGTTTTCGTAGCAGTATTTCTCAATTATTCCATTATCGGTTTGTTCGACAGATCCGTCGATCATTATGCCTGCATTCATATTTTCTTTCAGCCAGCACTGGCTGAAGATCTGCACGGTATTGTACACCTGTCCTTCGTATTCCACCGTTGGCGTTCCCGGGCAGGAGATGTTGGTGGCGAACCGGAAAGTGCTGGTTGTGTTCTCCTCAGGGGAATCAGGCATACCCGATTCGGCTCCACCGGCATATCCGATATAGAGAAGTTCGTCGCCGGGACTGAAGGAGAAATACTGTCCATTGCCGGCAACTTTTATCACAGGTACTGTCTGGCCTTTTCCAATGTACCATAGCGAACCATGCCGTTGATTGCCGGAAGATATGTTCAGGATGCTGATGCTGCTGCTTTGACCCCGCCATTGAGCTGAAAAGAAATAATAATTACTGCCTCCCGCTAAGAACCGGTAAGCATGTATTCCTTTATCAAGCAGGCGCTCTGAACGGTTGATTATCCGCCCCAGCATATCTGTAAGGGTAATATGTACCCGGTCCTTTTCCGGTATATTCAGGGTGATGGTGGTCAGGTTTATTACAGGATTGGGGTAGTTCTGAAAAACCCGGAAGGTATTGTCCTCTGCGGAAAGTCCTGTAATGCCCACATAGTAAATTGAAAGCACGGTGTCGGGCCAGTAAAGTACCGTGTCGCTTTCCTGGGTGAGGTTCATTACCCTGATGCTGTCGAGTTGTACGTGGGCTGCCTCATCCATCGCGGTGAAGGTAAGTTCCAGGATGGCACGCTGGGAAGATAATCCAAGCGAAACCAATGTAAACAATGAAATTAGAATTGATTTTTTCAACATGGCGTGTTTGTGAATTGGTTTGAGGTGCTAAAATAAGTAATTATGGTGAGAATTGCAAGTAGAATATGAGCAGCGGGGTTTCTTTCCCGGTGGCTGTTGACAGGGATGACAGCGGATGGGATTTAAGAATGCCATTCCAGGCCAAAGCCGGCGCCGGCACGGGTCGACTGCACCAGGTGCGACACCCCGATGGCCGCCCCGGCATAGAGGAGGCCGGGGCCCAAAATGCTGAGCAGTTTCCTGGTATCCATAAAAAAAAGCAAAATAACGCATTATTCGCACATCAAAATCTTGTTCATACCCGTTTTTTTTTCGCGACCTGGAATATGACGGCTTTTGCTTGTTTTATTGGTATTTCAGCGTCGCCGGCATTGTTTTTCTCCCTCCCGGAAACCTCACAAAAACTCACGTATAAATACTTATATATTTTTATTTCCAAAAATTTATTATTTTTGCGGCGACCCAAACGCATAATCTTTTGACCAAATCACGAATTATGAAACGAATTACATAGTTTCCGGCAGTGCTGGTGTTAACATTCCTTTCTTTCGCTCCCGGCACATTCTCACAGGTAGTAATTTCAGACAACCCATCGGCTACGGCTGATCCGGCAGCCATCCTCGACCTGCAGTCGTCCGACAGGGGAATGCTATTTCCGCGCATGACAGAGGCACAGAAAAATGTCATCAGCAATCCGCCAACCGGTCTTGTTGTATACCAGACCGATGGTACAACCGGATTGTATTATAATTTCGGAACGCCGGCCGCTCCGCAATGGAACAAGGTGACCGACAACACCACCCCGCAGGGTTACTGGAGCCAGAATAGTGTGGGCATCTATTTCGATTCGGGTGATGTGGGCATCGGCACTTTGCATCCTGATGCAAGACTTCATGTTGACGGGGCATCGCACCTGATCAACGACAGCGTTTACATTAGCGGAAGGCCCGGTAAGCTTTTTATCGACGCGGAAACAGGCTATGAACCGACATTGCGCTTTGGCTATGACGGGACTGCCATATACCGTTTGCGCTATCGTATGGCTGATGCTTCCATTGGTGATCCGTATTTCATGCTGAACTCCAATTTAAGCGACAACATTTGGGGTGTCAGTAGTTTTGGACGGGTCAGGCAAAGCTATATTGGTAGTTCTCAGGCCTATTTGCTGTATTCTTCCGCTGCTGCTTCTGCACTCTGGATACAGAATAATAATGCCAATGATGGTGCCCGGGCCATCAATGCGGCTGTATCTGATGCATCTGCCAGTGAGAATACACTGGCAATTGGTGGCTGGAATATGGGCGAGGGCGATGGCGTATACGGTGAGAATAATACTGAAGGAAATTTTGGTTACCTCGGAACGAATAGTTTTGGTGCTTATGGGGAGCACGGTGGCACGGGAAACAGGGGACATCTTGGAGGCAGTTTGGCCGGTGCATATGGCAGGGCAGGACTGAATACCCATTGGGGTGCCCTTGGTATCGACGGTGCCGGTGATTATGGGGTTTATGGTGATGACGGAAACACAACCAACCCGAACTTTGGCGGAATCGGCACTTCCAATTATGGTGTATATGGCGAGTACGGCGCTGAAGAATTCTGGGGAGCTCTCGGATCTTCTACTTCAGGTGTGTATGGCCGGCTTGGCGGATCATCGCAAAGCCTCACTCCTGGTGATTATGCAGTAAAAGGCATCGGGGTTGAAAACGCATCACAGGCTGGTACGGATTATACATACAACAATACAATCGGCGGGGTAATGGGTTATAATGTTGAAGGAGTTGCATACTCTTTTGGCGTGGCCGGTTATACAGAAACCAATCCTGCCAACCGGGCAGGCGGTGTGCTGGGAGCTTTTTATGATGCAAATCAATGGGGATCACTTGCTTATGAAAACTCTTCAGGTACGCGTTATGGCGGTTATTTTACCAATACCACCACGGGCAACGGCAAATCACAGGCCGGTCAATCCTCAAGTATCGGTATCGGCGTTTACGGCGACCTCTTTGGCGCCCATGTCCATGGAAATGTATATGGCCTTTATGCCGAAGGGGTGGACTACGGCATCTATGCCAATGGTGATGTATACCGGACCGGGGCCGATGTACACCTGCAAACGGACATGAACGGACAGAACAATGTGATGTATACCCTGGTGTCGCCTGAAATGACCGTGAAGACATACGGCATTGGACAAATGCAAAACGGTAAGTCGAACATCGCATTCGATGCGGTCTTTGCTTCCATGGTTTCATCCGCCGAGCCCATTATCGTTACGATAACCCCCATCGGCGAAAGCAAGGGCGTTTACCTCGACCGCGTCGATGATAAAGGCTTTGTCGTGGCCGAAAACAACAACGGGAAAAGCAATGTGCAGTTCAGTTGGATCGCCATCGGGAAACGTCAGGGATATGAAAATATGTCACTTCCGGCCGACGTAACCGCCGGCGATTATACCAGCAGGGTGAACCGTGGCCTGCATAACGACAGCGATATCGCAACAGACGGGGAAGGCCTGTATTATCAGGATGGCCGGCTTGTCATTGGCAATGCGGCAGGACCGTTGACAGGCAGGACCACCACGGGTGCCAATTCCGGTTTGAATGCTGAAGAAAGAATGCCGCGTATTGATCCCTCCATGCGATCTCTTGATAAGAAACAAAAATCCATGATCGATCATGAAGTGCCTGCAACGGATAATGTGCTGAAAAAATAGTTGGGGATAAAAATATGGAAAGCCTCCGGATCGTTTAGCCGGGGGCTTTTTTTTGTTTTCGAAAACAATAATGTCCTTATGTGGCTCAGGCCTTCCATATCCCCCACGCCTTTTCAGCCTGTGCCTGCAGCATTAAAAAACCGTTTTCGGTACGGGCGCCCCTTCGTTTTCCTTCCCGCAAAAAAGCTGTCTCGGGCGGGTTATAGATAAGGTCGAAGAGGAGGTGGCGTTGGCCGATATGTTCATAGGGGATGCCCGGCAGCATGCCTGCAAGGCTGCCCATCCCCATCGGGGTGGCATTGATGATGAGCCTGTCCGAACGGATGATCTCCGGGCTGAGGTCTGCATAGGTGATCTTTCCCCGGCCTGCTGTACGGGAAACGACCCGGCAAACCAGTCCCAGCTTATGCAGGGCAAAGGCCACCGCACGTGCCGCACCGCCGCTGCCCAATACCAAAGCCGAAGGCTTTTCTTTCCCGAGCAGGGGGAGAAGGGCTGCGGCAAAGCCGTCAACATCGGTGTTATAGCCTTTGATGTGGATATTGGTCCCCTGCCGGGAAATCTTCAGCGTGTTCACGGCCCCGATCATGCCGGCGGTTTCATCCAGTTCGTCGCATAAGGAAATGACGGCGGTCTTGAAAGGGCTGGTCACGCTCAGTCCACGCAAATCGGGATGCCGGCGGATGAGGCCGGGCAGCTCATCAATGTCTTTGAGCAAATAACGTTCGAAGCGGGCATCGATATCTTCCAGCATGAATTTGCCTGTGAAATACCTTTCCGACAATGAATGGGAAACCGGGTTGCCGATTAGTCCGTAAAGATCCATCAGCTTTTCTTCTTCGCAGCGGTTTCAATGGCCCAGATGCTGACGATGCCAATCAGGATGAAAGCAACTGCCAGCCAGAAAGCAGTGTCGAACTGAGCGGGCAGGTAGCGGCTGTAATGGGTGATGACCTTTTCGCCTTCGAGCAGGACCGGCTCGCCGGATGCATCAAGGAGGTATCCGGCCTTTTGCCATGGCCAGAGGATGCTCACCGATCCCAGGATGAAGCCGGTGAGGATGGAAATGGTCTCATCCCTGAATTTTCTGAACACCCATGAGAGAATGTGAGAAAAGGCAATGAGACCGGCCACCGCTCCGATCACCACGGGCAGCAGGATGTCCGCATCCCTGTTGTTGACAGCCTCGATGGCCACCAGCCGGTAATTGCCCATGATGAAAAGGATGAATGATCCGGAAAGCCCCGGCAGGATCATGCTGCACATGGCCGCCACACCGCAAAGGACCAGATAGAAGAAGTTATCGCTTTCGCGCCCCATATCCATAAAGGAGATGGCTATGGCGATGCCGGTGCCAAGGATAAAAGTCAATGCCACCGCCACATTGACCTTTTCGATGCGCTTTCCTACAAAATAAACGGAAGCCAGCACCAGCCCGAAAAAATATGCCCAGATGTAAATTGGGTATTCCCTGAAGAGGTAATCGAAGAGCCTGGCCAGGCTTACAATGGCCAGCAGTATCCCGGCAGCCACGGCCAGCAGAAAGTACAGGTCGGTATGTTGTGCAAATGCCCTGAATTTTCCGCCAAAGAGCAGCTTTGCCGCTTTCAGGTTGAATGATTTGATGGCGTGGATGAGGCGTTCGAAGATCTCCGTGATCAGGGCGATGGTGCCGCCCGACACGCCCGGTATCACATTGGCCGCGCCCATGGCCATTCCTTTCAGGATCAAAATTATGTAAACACGCAATTGCCGCATTATTTCCCTTGTGAATTTTCCCGGATTTTCTTTTGCCGAATTATTTTTTCTTGTCGGCCCTGAACAGCTCTATCATGTTGAGGATGGCCGTATCGTTTTTCAACAGGGGCATATAGTCAAATATTTCCGTATGCCTTGAATGGTCGGTGGAGAGGGCGTCCTGCATGATGCGGTAAGCTTCGGAGCTTCTGCCTTCGCGGAGAAGGTAAACGGATTTTCTGTATAGCAGGGAGGCGTTCCTGGCGTCGGTTTCAAGTCCTTTTTCAATGATGCGCAGGGCCTCGGCATGCCTTCCGAGATTCGACAGTGCCCCCGAATAGTCGAGCCAGATGTCGGTATTATAAGGATCAAGTCCGGTTACCTTCTCATAGGCTGTTAATGCCTCGTCGGTCCTTCCGGTTTTGAGGAGGGTGTCGCCCAGGATGAACCAGTATTCAGGGTTGATCTCATCAAGGGCAACGGCCCTTTCCATGCTTTTTACCGCCTCGGCAGTATGCCCCAGTTCATCCCTGGCAATGCCGGCTCCCATCCAGGCCTCTGACAGGTTTTCGTCAACTTCGAGTGCATTCAGGTATTCGGCAAGGGCATTTTCGTATGAATGTATTTTTTCGTAGCACTCACCGATATAATAATAGGTCATCGCCTCCGGCTCCTCGTATTCAAAGGTTTCGCGGTAAACCCGGATGGCTGCCCGGTAATGTTCGAGGTTGGCCAGGGCATTGGCCTTGTTGAAATAGGCCGAGGAAAAGGAAGGGTCGATGGCAATGGCGAAATCATAAGCCTCCACGGCTTTCTCATACAGGTCGAGCTGGTTATATACAATACCCAGGTTGAACCAGGCGGTTTTCGAATAAGGGTATTTATCAATGAATTCATTGAAGAATTCGATGCTTTCTTCCAGCTTGTTGTCGATCTCGAAGCAAAACGACAACTCATAGAGGGCGGCTTCGTTCTCAGGGTTGATGCGCAACACTTTTTTAAGGTACTGTATGGCCATGTGATACTGGCCCATATTTTCGTATTCGAAGGCGATGTTGGTGTATATTTCATCGGGTTCTTCACCGGCCAGCAGCGCTTTTTCAAATTCACGGATGGCCTGTTCGTATTGTTTCTGATAACTGAAGAGCGATGCACGGGTGTAATAGATATCGGTATTGGCGGGCTCAATTTCCTCCAGGCTGTCGAGGAGCTTCATGGCTTCCTTGTTCTTCCCGCTCAGGATAAAGAGCCGGGCTTGCTTCAGCAATACCCCGCTGTTGCCCGGATGTTGATCAATGGCAAGGCTGATGGCAGTGCCGGCCATGCGGTTGTCCTGCTGTTCAAAGTAGTAGTCGATAATGGCCTCAAATTCCTCAACATCGAAAAAGACGGTCCTGCTTTTCTTTACCATCTCTTCGAAACGCCTGATCAGGGCATCATCAAACGGGAACAATTCTTCTGTCATGTATGAATTGACTCAATGATTTGCAGGCAAAAGTAATGTTTTTATTCAATGTAGTTTCATGATGCGGGTCTGCTTTAAAGCGCAAATGATTATTTTTGCCCCCTCAAAAGAAAAAATATTTACTTTTCGGAAGTTTTATGCATTTAATATTTTTTTGATCGATGAAAAATACCTATTTCGACCTGATTGAACAAAGTTATTATTTTCCGCAGGAAGGCTTTGACCTGCGCGATGATTATCTCACCTTTCACGGCATTTCGCTTAAATACCTGATCAATAAATATGGCACTCCCTTCAGGATGATGTACCTGCCCAGGATAGGCGAACAGATCAAAAAGGCGAAAAACCTCTTCAACCGCGCCATCAACACCCACAAGTATTCCGGCAAGTATTATTATTGTTATTGTACCAAATGCTGCCATTTCCACCACGTGGTAAGTGCCGCGCTCAAGCACAATGTAAACCTCGAAACTTCATCGTCATTTGATATTGACCTGATCAGAAAACTTCACGCCGAAGGCGAAATAAAAAAGGATATCATCATTTTGCACAATGGTTATAAAACGCCCGATTACATTGAAAAGATCCTTGCTCTGATCAGGGACGGTTTCAAAAACTGTATCGTAATCCTCGATAACCAGGCCGAACTCGACAGGCTCGTCAAACAGGCCGGTGATGAACGCATCGACATCGGGCTGCGACTGGCCATTGACGAAGAATCACAGTCAAATTATTACACATCCCGCCTTGGGATCCGGAATAATGCCATGATGGATTTTTATGAACGGAATATCAGTGGCAATGAAAGGGTGAGGCTGCGTATGCTCCATTTTTTCGTCGATTCGGGGATCAAGGACAGCCTTTATTACTGGGGTGAGTTCCAGAAAGCCCTTTCACGCTTCATTGAACTGAAGAAGGAATGCCCCACCATCGACTCCTTTAACCTGGGCGGCGGACTTCCCATCAGGAACCACCTGGGTTTTGAGTATGATTATGAATATATAATACGCGAGATCATTCACAGCATCAAGGAGGCCTGTGCCAATGAGGATGTTCAGGAGCCGGATATTTATACCGAATTCGGCAAATACACGGTAGGGGAGGCAGGTGCCATCATTTTCAGGGTGCTTGAACAGAAACAGCAGAACGATGCCGAGTTATGGTATATCGTGAACAACAGCCTGATGAATACCATACCGGATGCCTGGTCATTGTACGAGAAGTTCATCCTGCTGCCCATCAACAAATGGGACAATGAATATACCAGGGTGAATATCGGCGGCATCAGTTGCGACAAGTCGGATTATTATAATTCTGAGGACATGAATCAGCAGATACTGCTTCCAAAGTATAATCCAAGAAGTAAAGAGCCACTCTATATCGGGTTTTTCCATACCGGTGCTTACCAGGATTCGATCAGCGGTTACGGAGGGATCAAGCATTGCCTCATCCCTTCGCCCAAACACGTGGTTGTTGACCGCGATGAAACGGGAAACTTCTTCGACTATGCATTCCGCGATGAGCAAAGCGTTGACGACATGCTCCGCATACTCGGATACAAGGACAGCCAATGAAAAATTTTGCCGGAATAGAAGATCAATATGCTGCCTTTGACCAATCAGCCATCCTGCTGCAGGCAGTGCCATACGATGGAACCTCAACCTGGGGCAAAGGATCCGACAAAGGCCCTGAAGCTTTCCTCGAAGCGGCCGAAAACATGGAATTGTATGATATTGAAACCGGCACCGAGGTATACCGGAAGGGGATCAGCATGCTTCCCCCCATACTCGAAAATGCTTCGCCCGAAAGCATGTGCCGGGCCGTTTATGAGCGGGCAAAGGAGTTGCTGAACAGCGGTAAGTTCCTCACTTTTTTCGGGGGTGAACATTCCATTAGCATTGGCGTGATGAGGGCCTTTTATGAAAAATATCCCGGAATCAGCATACTGCAGCTCGATGCGCATGCCGACCTGCGCCCTGCGTATCTGGGTTCATCCTGCAATCATGCATGCGCTTTATCCGGGGCCTCCCGGAATGCAAACCTCGTGCAGGTTGGCATCCGCAGCATGGACATCAGCGAAATGACTTTTTTGAATCCCGATAAGTGTTTCTTCGCCCATGATATATACGGCCAGACGGCCTGGATGGAAAAAGCAATTGACCTGTTGGGCGATGAGGTGTACATCACCCTCGACCTCGACGTGTTTGATCCTTCGGTAATGCCTGCAACGGGTACGCCCGAGCCGGGCGGGATGGATTTTTATACCATGCTGAAGTTCCTTAAACTTGTTTTCAGGAAAAAGAATATACTGGGCTTTGATATTGTTGAACTGGCTCCCCTTGCAGGCAACAAGGCTCCCGAATTCATGGTGGCCAAGTTGTATTACAAGATGCTGAGCTATAAATTTATGGACGATGAAAGCTAAAGGACCCGTTTCGGACTTCATCCTGCATCATTACAGGCATTTTAATGCTGCCGCCCTGGTTGATGCGGCGCGCTCTTATGAGGAGCACCTCGACAAGGGCGGTAAGATGATGATCACGCTGGCTGGTGCCATGAGTACCGGTGAACTGGGTATTTCGCTGGCCGAGATGATCAGGCAGGACAAGGTGCACATCATCAGTTGCACGGGTGCCAACCTTGAGGAGGATGTTTTTAACCTGGTAGCGCATACCCATTACAGAAGGGTGCCGCACTATCGCGACCTTTCGCCCCGGGATGAACAGGCCCTGCTCGAGCAGCATTTCAACAGGGTTACCGACACCTGTATCCCGGAAGAGGAGGCCATGCGCCGCATCGAAAAGTCGCTGGTAAAGATATGGAAAAAGTCGGCCATGGAAAACCTGCGCTATTTTCCGCACGAGCTGTTTTACGAATTGCTCCTGAGCGGTGAACTGGAACATGCCTACGACACCGATCCCGAAAACTCGTGGCTGCTGGCCGCTGCCAGAAAAAATCTGCCGCTGATCGTTCCGGGCTGGGAAGATTCAACCTGCGGAAACTTCTTTGCAGCCCATTGCATCACGAATGAAACCCACCCGGGTGTGATGAGGAGCGGTATCGAGTACATGACTTTCCTGGCGGAATGGTATCGCGAAAATGCTGCACAGGGGATCGGCTTTTTTCAGATCGGGGGCGGCATAGCCGGCGATTTCCCCATTTGCGTGGTGCCCATGCTGCATCAGGATCTGGGGCTCGACAACATCCCCGTATGGTCCTACTTTTGCCAGATCAGCGATTCCACCACCAGCTACGGATCCTATTCGGGTGCGGTACCCAACGAAAAGATCACATGGGGAAAGCTGGGCATCAACACCCCGAAATTCATCATCGAATCGGATGCTACCATCGTGGCGCCACTGATATTTGCATATTTACTGGGATATTGATTATCTTTATACCCATGTTAGATGATTTTATTCCGAATGAGTATTTAAGGTACAGCGTCTTTGCGGTTGCCGTCATTGTTTTTGCCGTTATCCTGTCATCCATCATGCGGAAGCTCATTAGCCAGTTCATCCGCAAGTATTCCGACAGGCTTGCCGCTGATCCCACCAACTTTTCATTTATTAAGAATTCGGTCAGCTTCATCATTTATTCGGCTGCCATTATCATCATTTTTTACCATATTCCATCGCTCAGGGCACTTGGCACGGCACTCTTTGCCGGTGCAGGTATTCTCGCCGCCATTATCGGTTTTGCATCGCAAAAAGCTTTTTCCAACATTATCAGCGGGATCTTTATTTTGATTTTCAAACCGTTCAGGGTGGGGGATACGATCGAATTCGGTACGGATCAGAAAGGTACGGTTGAGGAGATCACGCTCAGGCACACCATTATCAGGAATTATGAAAACCGTCGCGTGGTTGTTCCGAACAGCATTATCAGCGATGATACCATCATCAACAGTAACCTGATGGATGATTTGATACGTAAACATGTACATTTCGCCATCAGTTACGATTCCGACATCGATAAGGCCATGCAGATCATCAGGGATGAAGCCCGCAAACATCCCCTCTTTATCGATAACCGGAGCCGGGAAGAGAAAGATAATGACAGTCCCGACGTGGATGTAAGGGTCATGGGCCTGTCCGACTTTTCTGTCGAACTGCGGGCTTATGTCTGGACCAACGGAAACCTCAATGGTTTTATCCTGATGACAGATTTGCTGAAATCCGTCAAGCAGCGTTTCGACCGGGAAGGCATCGAGATCCCGTTCCCTTACCGCACCCTCGTGTATAAAAAAGATCTGAATGAAGCAAGGAAGGAAACAACGGACTTACCGGAAAAATAATCCGCAATCAGTTGAGTTTTACGGGAAGCAGTATCTGGAAAATCCCGAGATGCAGCTTTTTACTTACGATGAAACGGAATATTCCGAAACGCAGGAATTTGACCCTTCAAGCGGCATGGCTTCACTGCCGGGCGGGAAAGTGTCGTGGCTTAACCTGCACGGTATACACGAGGCCGGCCTTGTGAGCCGGATCTGCACCGCTATCGGCATGCCCAACTTCATTATCCAGGACATCCTGGATACCAGCCAGCGCACAAGGATACAGGATCTGGGCGACTACCTTTTCCTGTCAATCAAGTCCATATTGCCCTCTAATGAATTATCCTATGATACGGAGCAGATCAGTTTTATCATGGGCCGTAATCTGCTCATCTCCTTTCAGGAGAAAAAAGGCGACCATTTCGGACATGTACGTGTGCGCATCAGGGAGAACAACGGCCTGGTCAGGAAGCGCGGAGCAGATTTTCTGCTCTTCCTGCTATTGCAGGGCGTGATGGACAACTATTTTACCACCATCAGCAGGATGGAGGAGAATATGAATTATGTGGCCGGCCTTGTACATGCCACCGATCCCGATCCTTCCATGATCCTTGAGATCGAAGAGCAAAAGGGCAGGCTGCTGAAACTTCGCAAGAACATCGCATCCCTGAAGGATGGACTCTCGGGTATCGAAAAAGGCATGTCGGAGCTGGTGAAAAGCGAACAGTATAAGTTTTATACGGATCTGAAGGACGATTGTCTCAATCTTCTTGAAAGTATTGACATGATGGAGTTGCGGCTTGATTCCGCGGAGAACCTGTTTTTTTCGATACAGGGTTTCCGCATGAACCAGGTCATGAAGACCCTAACCATCATTGCCACCATCTTCATCCCCTTAACATTCATCGCGGGCATATACGGGATGAACTTCCAGAATATGCCCGAACTCCAATGGGGTTGGGGCTATTTCGGGGTGATGATCCTGATGCTGTTGCTGGCTGCCGTAATGCTTTATTATTTCAGAAGGAAGCGTTGGTTCTGAACCGGGCTGAAACATTGTTTTCCTGTCAGGCAGTTCTGCCTGCATACGCAAGAAATCCTCCAAATGTTTATATTTGCCTTTTGTTTTAAAACGATCCTATGACCCTGATCAAGTCTATTTCAGGTATTCGCGGTACCATTGGGGGCGTTCCCGGAGCGGGGCTTACACCTCCCGACATTGTCCGCTTCGTGTCTGCCTTTGCGGCTTTTATCCGTGAAAACGGGAATGCCGGAAAACTTAAATTTGTTGTCGGCCGCGATGCGAGGGTGTCGGGCGACATGGTAAACAGGCTGGTTTGCGGAACCCTCATGGGTATGGGTGTGGACGTGGTCGACGCCGGCTTGTCAACCACCCCCACCATTGAAATGAAGGTTTTGTTTGAACCTGCGCATGCGGGCATCATCCTCACGGCAAGCCATAATCCTGCCAACTGGAATGCACTGAAGCTATTGAACGGCAAGGGTGAATTCATCTCTGCCACCGATGGCATCAGGGTGCTGGAACTGGCGGCTGAGCAGGCACACCCTTACGCTGAAGTTGGCGATATGGGTAAATATGTCGTTGTTGACGATGCCATCCGGCAGCATATTGAAGCTATTATGGCCCTTCCGCTTGTCGACCGTGAAGCCATCAGCAAAAAGAATTTTCACATAGCCGTGGATGCGGTAAACTCTACGGGTGGCATCGCCATCCCCATGCTGCTTCGTGAACTGGGCGTCGACCGTATAAGCTGCCTGAACTGCGAAGCCAACGGGCTGTTTGCTCATGATCCGGAACCGCTGCCCGAAAACCTTACCGGCATTGCCCGGGTCGTGCGCGAAAACGGTGCAGACCTTGGTTTTGTTGTGGATCCGGATGTTGACAGGCTGGCCATCATTACCGAAAAGGGGGAGATGTTTGGTGAGGAATACACCCTGGTGGCCGTGGCCGACTATGTGCTGCGTCATAACCCGGGAAATACCGTGTCGAATCTGTCTTCCACGGCGGCCCTCGGGGATGTGACGATTGCCGCCGGCGGAAAATATTATGCCTCGGCGGTGGGGGAGGTAAATGTGGTGGAGATGATGAAGGAAGTTGATGCCGTGATCGGTGGTGAGGGCAACGGCGGCGTGATCTATCCGGCCCTGCACCATGGCCGCGATGCACTGGCCGGCATTGCGTTGTTCCTGAGTTTCCTCGCCCGTGAGAATATCACCTGCTCCGAACTCAAAGGAAGATACCCGCAGTACCATATATCCAAAAATAAGATCCGTTTGGAAGAAGGTACCGATGTGGATGAGCTGCTTGTGAAGGCTGCCGGCATATACAGCCGCTACGAATGCAACACCGTTGACGGGCTCAGGATCACCCTGCCCGGCGGATGGGTGCACCTTCGCAAGTCGAATACCGAACCCGTTATACGCATCTATGCCGAGAGCGAAAGCATGGAAAAGGCCGGAAACCTGGCAAATGAAGTTATCAACAATTTTAGAAAAATACAACCCGGATCCTGATAGATATTGTTTTCTGATTTATTTTTAGCCTATGCCTCTCAGAAAAAAGAAAAAAAGGAAAAAAGTAAGGTATACCCAGGTCACATTCCGCCTGTCGGCCAGGCAAAAAAGATCACTGCTCAATTATTGCCGGGCAAGGAAGACAACCCCCACACGGCTCATCAAAAAGATGATCAGGCCATACATCAGTAATTACGCTGAGGACGTTCCGGAGGAATACTACATCACTGAGAACCAACTTGACCTTTTCAAGGATAACGGGGAAGAATAACGGACTTTTTTCAGGATGCTGTCACTGCTTCAGGAACGCTGATAGGGCATGCGGTTCATGATGGAGCGGCCGAGGGTGATTTCATCGGCATATTCAAGTTCATCGCCCACGGCGATCCCTCTTGCTATGGTGCTTACCGCAACATTATAAGCGTTGATCTTGCGAAATATATAAAAACTCGTGGTGTCGCCCTCGATGCTGCCTGATAACGCAAAGATCACCTCTCTGGCATTTCCTTCGGAAACCCGCTGAACCAGGGCGTCGATGTTCAGGGTGGAGGGCCCGACCCCCTCTATGGGAGAGATCACCCCGTTCAGTACATGGTAAACGCCATTGTATTGCGAAGTCTTTTCAATGGCCATGATATCGCGCACATCGGCAACAACACAAATTACAGAGGCATCGCGTTTAGTGCTGCTGCAAATACTGCAAACCTCAGCATCGGAAATATTGCCGCATACCCTGCAATATTGCATCTTATGTTTCATGTCCGTCATCGAACCGGCGAGTTTGTCGACCGTCATATGATCCTGTTTCAGCAGATGCAGGGCAAGACGCAGGGCAGTTTTCCTGCCAATGCCCGGCAGTCTTGAGAGTTCATCCACACATTGCCCGAGAAGCTTCGAAGAATAGTTGGTCACTGATAGCAGATAATTGATAAATTTACTGCAAATTTACATAAAATTAATCCTGGCTCAATAATGCGTGCATCCGATCCGTTAATTCACAAAATGGTAATCATAAAATACATTCTCGTTTCTTTGCTGTTGGGGATGGTGCTCTCTGCCACGGCGCAGGAATTTGCCAATCCCGACATTAACCAGGTGGATGACCGGGGATGGAAACAGGGCGTCTGGAAGGCATATGATGTAAACGGACAACTCAAGTTTGAGGGGCGTTTTGTCGATAACCTGCCGGTGGGCACTTTCAAATTTTATTATCCTGACGGAAAGTTGAAAGCGGTTTCGGAGATGCTCGATGGCGGCAAACGCTCGATGAGCAAGGTTTATCATCCCAATGGCAAGCTGATGGCCACCGGTAATTACCTGAATAAGCAGAAGGACAGCACATGGCTGTATTACAGTGATTTCGACGGTGTTTTGCTGTCGGCCGAGTATTATGTCAACGGCTTGCTCGACAGCGTGGTCTATAACTATTATCCCGGTGGGGTGCTTGCCGAGGAGATCCCTTATGAGCAGGGCGTGAAACACGGCCCATGGAGGCAGTATTTTACGGATGGAAAGATAAAACTGAAAGCCACCTATGTCGACGGAAAACTGGAAGGGCTCATGCTGGTTTACCATACAAATGGCGTTCATCAGATATCCGGCATGTACAAGAACAACCTGAAAGACGGGCTGTGGATATATTACGATGAAAAGGGCCGGATAACGAGTAAGGAAATCTTCAGGGAGGGCCGGCTGATCAAGACCGAAAAACCTGAATAATAAAACTGTTTGGGCATCCGCCTATCCGAATACCTGTTCGTAAGAGACAAATCCTTTGGGGCTGATATCTTTCAGTGCCTGTTTGGGTTTATGAAAAGCTGTGCTGTCATAGATCATTTTCAGCAGCCTTTCCCTGTGTTCGGGCGCGGCAAGATGGGCGATGCCAACGGCATGCTCGGAGATGTTTAGTCCGCGGGGATTAAAGGCACCGTTTTCGGTAACGATCACCACGGGATCGGCGGCGATGGCAGTGGTGGTGATGCCCTCGGGGCACTTGTCCGTGATCTTGGGCATTCCCTTGTCGGTGGTCGATTTCAGCGCGATTACCGGGATTCCTCCCTCAGAAAGATATGATCCCCTCAGAAAGTCGGCCTGACCGCCTATACCGCTGTATATTTGCCTTGCATCCAGGGAATCGGCCCATATGTTGCCGTGCAGGTCAACCCCGATGGCCGCGTTGATGGCTGTCATCCTGGGCTGTGCGGAGATGTACATTACGTTGTTGGTCTGGTCCGAAGGTCTGCTTTGCACCGAACTGTTGAAATGCAGCCATTTATAGCCTGCCTTGCTTCCTGAGAGAAAGATGGTGGAAACTGAAAAGTTGTTCCTGAGGTGGCGGTTGTTGACGATGCCTTTTTCCACGAGTGTACGCATGGAATCGGAGAACAACTCGGTATAGATACCGAGATTTTTAACGCCTTTGTTGATGATGGCGGCGGTGACTGCTTCCGGCACTTCACCGATACCATACTGCAGGGTACTCCCGTCGGTGATAAACAGTTCCGCAATGAGGCTGCCAATTCTGGTGGCCCGCTCATCAGCCTGGTGAACCGGGCTCAGCGGCAGTTCATAATCGGTATGGATGAGGTGGTCGATATCTGATGCCTTGATGGTGGTTCCCAGCACAAAGGGCATTTGCCGGTTGCATTCGGCAATTACGAGCCCGCCTTTGGCATGCACGGCATCCATGGCTCCCCTGATGCCTTCTACGGTCGTTCCCAGGCTGTAGTTCCCCCCGTTGTCGGGACCGCTGAGTTGCAGGAGCAATACCGTAGGCCTGATATGGTTCCTGAGCTGACGCGGAATATCCGAAAGGTGGATGAGCTGGTACGTGGCCCTGCCGTTGTTCATGGCCTCCCGCGAATGCGGACCGTTGAAGATGATCCTGTGCATGATCCGGTTGCAGGCTTCCTCCGTGAACAGTTCCCCGATCTCGCCCAGCAACAGCACGCTCAGCATCTCAATGCCGGTAATGCTATGGTCTGCCGCTACCTGCCTGAGCAATGCCTGCGGCGTGGCAGCGTTGCCGCCAACATAAACGATGCTTCCGGGCGGGAGGGTGCTGCTGTTGATGATCTCTTCGACTTTTGTGGCTATCCGCATAATGTATTTGTTTTATCGTTTATTAATACCCGGCCCATTATGAATCTCCAGCATTTTCCTTGCTTCGGCCAGGTTGTGGACTACGGGCCTTCCCGTTTCCCGCAGGCGCTTTTCAGACTGATGCCCCCTGCCGACCAAAATGACTTCGATACCAAGGGCACTGCCCACTTCATGGTCGTGCAGGGTGTCGCCGATCAGGGTGACTTTGGTCCGCTCGCCACCAAGGCTGTCGACAAGCTGCCGCGCAAGTGCAAGCTTTCCGTCGGCATAATGGTCCCCGATACCGGCTATCTTTTCAAAATAGTGACCGATTGAATGCCGTTCAACCAGTACATTCAGGAAATCCTGCTGCATGGCCGAAAGGATCATTTGCCGGTAGTTCTTTCTGTGCAGTTCTTCGAGGGTTTCTTTCACGTCTTCAAAAAGGCTGCTTCCGGTAATCATACGCTCATAATGCCGGATAAATTCAATGGCCGGCTTTTCGAAAGGCTCTTCATCAAAAGTAAAACCTGCCAGGCTGTAATAGTCTTTTACCGGGAAAGTGAAGATCTCGCGGTAGCGCTCCGCGCTGATCCCTTCTTTGTTGCGTTCCTTCAGCAAAATATTGATCGCATCAATGCAAACCCTCGTGTCGTCGAGCAAAGTGCCGTTGAAATCCCATAAAACAGTTCTGTTTTCTTTCATGGGTCAAAAATACAGAATATGGAATTTAAAATGGTCTTCGGCATTGTATTCAAGTGTTGGCAATGGAATTTTGATAAAACCCAGGGCGCTGAAAATCTTTTTGAGTGTTCGGGAACGCACGGGTATCCTGCCAGGTTCTATGTCGAGGCTCATAAACCAGCGGCTGGTGCGCCTGTAGGCGGGCAGGGGTTGCCCTTCGTATTCTGTCTTGTTTTCGCTGCCGCCCAGCATTCCTCTCGCCCCGTAACCAAAGGCAACGTTCAGCCAGGGCGGGAAGCGCGATGATTCAGGTAGGAATGAACGGATATTCCCCGACAGCCAGTATGTGTGGCCGTTATAGTCCTTCAGCAGGCTTTCGAGCTTTGTCTTTCCGAGCACATCAGGCCGGTACTGCGCATATTTGGTCGGGTGGTAGGAAAACCTGAGCAGGATCCGTTGCTCTTGCCATGCCAGTTGCTGTCCGATGAACAGCCCGGTGCCCGCCACATTGGCCAGCATGTCGCCGGGCGAAGCACCCCAGCCGGCTGAAAAGCCGTCGAAGACCTCAATGGTCGTTTGATAGATCAGCCCTGTGCATCCACCGTACCATACAGCCTTTTTTTCTTCCACCCCGGCCCATCTCAGTGCCTGATGTCCCGTCCAGCCCAGCCAGTAGGCGGTGAGTGCATGGCCGGTTTTGTCAAGCCCCATCCATTCATCATTGTCGTTAAAAAAATGGAAGGATGATTGTGGATGATCCTTATACCATAATTGATATAAGCCGGCCATGGAACCAACATAGGCCGCGGAACCCCCGATGATTAACGTATTAAGCCTTTTTCTGTTTAGCCCGGTGCTGTCGGTTTGCGCTGAGGCGACAAAACAAAGCAACAAAGCCAGGCATGCCGCCATGAAATAATTATGGTTCGCGGGCAGGTATGCTTGTCGGCTGGCATGCTTGGCCATATTGTCTGGTCAGTTCTGTTTTCGCAGGTCAAGTGCCCGTTGGTATTTACGGGCGTTTTTATTATGCTGGGTGATGGATTTGGCAAATACGTGGTAGCCCGACATATCGTCGCTGGCGCAAAAGAAAAGGTAGTCGTGTTCTTCGTAATTGAGCACCGCATCGATGGAGGCGATGGAAGGGATGCAGATGGGGCCTGGCGGGAGGCCGGAATAAATATAGGTGTTGTAGGGCGAATCGATCTTTTTGTGCTCGTTCAGCACACGTGTAATGCTGAAGTCGCCGGCTGCGTAAACCAGTGTGGGATCGGCCTGCAGCAGCCAGTTTTTCTTGAGGCGGTTCATGTATACGCCTGCGATCCTGGCTTTTTCATCATTCTTGTTCGTTTCTTTTTCAACGATGGAGGCAAGGGTCACGATCTCGGGTATGCTGAGTTCTGTTTCAGCGGCTTTCAGGCTTCGCTTGCCCTTCCAGAAATTCGTGTATTCGCGATGCATGCGTTCAATGAATTGCAGGGCCGTGGTATTCCAGTAAAATTCGTAGGTATTGGGAATGAACAGGGTAAGTGCCGTTTCCCGGCTGAGTCCTTTTTCGGCCAGGTAGGTGGTGTCGGTCATGGCGCTGATCAAGGATGCGGAATCGGCTTCGATCTGCAGGGAGATCCTCTGGGCAAGTTCCTCTGCTCTGCGGATATTGTTAAAGATCACTTTTACCGGCGTTTGTTCGCCCATCCTGAGCAGGTTGATCAATTCGTCGTTGCTCATGCCCTTACGGATCACATAGTGCCCGGGCTTTACCAACTGAGGGTACTTTTTTCGTTCAGCAAGCCATTCAAAGGTGTTGCGGTTAACGATGATGCCCTGCCCGTAAAGGATCAGTCTCACTTCATCGTATGTGGCTCCGGTGGGGATGTAAACCGAAACGCTGTTGCCTTCGGGTATCCACACATTATTCCTGAATATGGCATTGTAAAGGAAATAGCCGGCAATGATGGAAGCGATGATCAGAAGGAACAATGTCCAGAGGACAAACCTGATCCAGCGGGGGCGTTTCTTCTTTTTACTGTAGCCGTATTTCGAGTGGTAGTAAGCCATTGCTCAGCAGTGTTTTTGGTTGATCAGTTGAAGCATATATTCATCTGTCCATGAATTTTCATTCCGGAGCCATTCCCTTTTTACTCCGATCAGGGTAAAATGTTTCCTTTTGAATAATTCGAGGCTTTTTTCGTTGCCTGCAATGACGTTGGCATAGAGCTGATGAAGGCCCAGGGGGCCGAAGGCGTGGGTAGTTATCAGGTCGAGGGCTTCGGATGCGTATCCTTTGCCGCGTTCACCCCTGACGATCATGATCCCGATGCCTGCACGGCGATGGCCCGGGTCCAGGTCGAAGAGGTCGATGCAGCCAACGGTTTTTACAGGATCAGCTTTGTGAAGGTCGATCATGAGCCGGAGCTGCCGGTCGGAATAGAGATCGTTGCCCGAATTCAGCACATATTGTTCGATGGCGAAGCGTGAATAGGGTGTAAGGGTGTTGCTGACCTGCCACATCTCCGGGTCGTTTTCCCACAGGTAGAGGAGGTCGATATCTGTTGGCTCGGGGGCCCTGAGGCTGATGTTCTCTGATTTGATCATTATCGACTATATATTTATTTCGCCTGAAAATACGTATGCAGCCGGCCCTTCGAGGCTGACATCGGTAAACAGACTGTCTTTTCTTCGAAATCCGACAAGGAGCGGGCCGCCGCGGGTGCTGACGCTTACCGGCCCCTCATGTTTCCCATGCCAAACAGCCCAGGCCAGGGCAGCCGCCGTGGCACCAGTGCCGCATGAGCGTGTTTCATCTTCCACGCCCCGCTCGTAGGTGCGGATGTGCAGACTGCTCTGTCGTTCCTCCAAAAAGGTGACATTGGTGCCGCCACTGCCGAAACGTTTGTCGTAACGCAATTTCCTGCCTTCATGGAATACATCGAGTGTATCCAGGTTTTTGGTTTTTATAACGAGATGCGGCGATCCTGTTTTGAGGAAAAGCTGATCCTCTTGCTGTTTATCTGGTATGCTGACATCCTGCATGCCAAGCTCCACGATATAACGAATGCCCGTTTCGGAGATGATGCTGCCTGTGTGTATGCCGTCGGCAGCCATGAAGCGGGCATCCCTGCTGATGATGCCCAGAAGGGATGCATATGCAAGGACGCATCTGCCCCCGTTCCCGCACATGCTGGCCTCGTGCCCGTCGGCATTGAAGTAGCGCATTTCAAAATCGTAACCTTCCGAATTGTCAAGCATGATAAGCCCGTCCGCTCCAATACCCATGTGCCTGTCGCACAGGCCTGCAATGATGTCAGGCTCATCGGAGATGGCATGATTTCTGATATCGGTAATAATGAAATCATTACCGGTGCCGTGAAATTTTTTGAACGCAATCGTCATGCTGTTTGCAGGTAAAAATTGTCAAACAAAGGTAGTAAAAAATTGCCTGCTTGCCATGCTCCTTTGCCGGGCAGGCGTTTAACATTATTTAACAGGATCGAAAGACGATAACCATTACAGCTACGTTAAACCAAGGCGCTGTTTAATTGTTATATGAATAGTCGTGAAATTGCTAAAATCTAATTGCCATGAAGAAGTTTTTCACTTTTTTCGCAGTTTTTGTCCTGGGAGGACTGATGTTTTATGGTATTACCCTGGTGAATACAACTGAAAAGCCCGACCGGGTTTTGCAGGAATATGACTTAACGCCGGTAAGGCCGGCAGCCTTTTATAATTCGCCTCCGGCCATCGGGCCCGATTTCAGGGAGGCGGCCGACAAAACCATCCACGCCGTGGTTCACATCCGTTCACAGTTTATCCGTAAGAGTCCGGCTTACGATGATTTTTTCGGGGCACTGCGCGAATACCTCGGTTATGAGAGAAGGCCCAACAGAACCTATCCCATCTCAGGCTGGGGGTCGGGCGTGATCATTTCCCCCGACGGATATATCGTTACCAATAACCACGTGGTGGAAGGCGCCGAAATGGTTGAGGTGATCCTGAACGACAAGCGGGTGTTTGAGGGATCGGTGATCGGCCTGGATCCGCGCACCGACCTGGCCCTGCTGAAGATCGACGCCGGCAGGCTGCCGACTATTGAGTTCGGCAATTCCGACGAGGTGATGGTGGGCGAATGGGTGCTGGCCGTCGGGAACCCCTTTAACCTGACTTCCACTGTAACGGCAGGCATTGTGAGTGCAAAAGCCCGAAATATCAATATCCTCGGATTACCCGGTTCCATCGAATCATTCATACAGACCGATGCAGCCGTAAACCGTGGAAACAGCGGAGGAGCCCTGGTCAACAACAGGGGCGAGCTGGTGGGCATCAATGCCGCCATCGCCTCCAATACCGGATACTACCAGGGGTATTCCTTTGCCATACCGGTAAACATTGTCAAAAAGGTGGTCGCCGATATGAAGGAATACGGTGAGGTGCAACGGGCATTCCTGGGTGTGGTCATCAGGGAGATCGATCACAAATTTGCTGCTGAACTGGGGCTGAAAAGCATCGAAGGAGTTTTTGTCGACGGATTGGTGGAAGGCGGGGGCGCCATGGAATCGGGGATCAGGATCGGGGATATCATTCTTGCCGTAAACAATTATCCGGTGAACAGCATGGCGCAGTTGCTCGAGATAATCGGTCAGTATAACCCCGGTAATACAGTGGATGTCCTCCTTTTACGCGAAGGACGGCAAGTGATCCTTGACGTGGAGTTGCGCACCGAGGACGGTACAACCGCTATCATCAGCCGTGTGGAAGAGTTTTATAATGAACGGCTTGGGGCAACGCTGAGCAGGTTACCCATTGAGGAAATGCAGCGCCTTAAAATCAACTCAGGCCTCAGGATCAAGGACCTTGACGACGGTTTGCTAAGCCGGGGCGGGATCCGTGAGGGATTTGTCATTATCACGGTCAACGGTTATGCCGTCGATTCACGCACAGGACTTGAATCGGCATTAAATGAAAACAGTGACCGTGTGAGGATCAGCGGGATGTACCCCAATGGTATGCGGGTGACTTTTGAATTTGGATTATAAGCAGGCATGGCTTATCCGGATTTAACAGTTTTTTAGGAATTTAATTTAGAAAAAGCTTTTAAAACAGACACAAATTTCGTATCTTTGCATGTTTTCCCAAAATGATGATTCGAAATAATTGTCTGGGGATATCAGATTGGAGGCAGAAGACTATGAGACAATTAAAGATCACAAAATCCATTACCAATCGCGAAACAGCATCTCTCGATAAATACCTTCAGGATATTGGCAGGGAAGAATTGATTACTGCCGAAGAAGAGGTTGAACTCGCAAAAAAAATAAAATCAGGCGATCACCTGGCGCTGGAAAAGCTTACCAAAGCCAACCTTCGGTTTGTTGTGTCCGTGGCCAAACAGTATCAGAACCAGGGACTCAGCCTGCCTGATCTCATCAACGAAGGCAACCTGGGGCTCATCAAGGCCGCCAAACGTTTCGATGAAACAAGGGGTTTCAAGTTCATTTCATATGCGGTATGGTGGATCAGGCAGTCGATATTGCAGGCCCTGGCCGAGCAGTCGCGGCTTGTCCGGCTTCCCCTCAACCAGGTTGGCTCCCTCAACAAGATCAAAAAGGCTACTTCCCTGCTCGAACAGCAATTCGAAAGAGCGCCTTCGGTAGACGAGATCGCTGAGGTCATGGAGCTGCCCGAATATAAGATCGATAAGGCCATGAAGATCACCACCAGGTACGTGTCGGTTGATGCACCGCTGAACCAGGAAGATGATACCAATTTCCTTGACATCTTCATCAGCGATGACGTTCCCAGAACCGACAGCGACCTGATGCGCGAATCCCTTAACAAGGAGATCCAGCGCTCACTGGCCACACTTACAGAAAAAGAAAGGGATGTGATCAACCTATACTATGGCATCGGCATGCAACACGGGCTTACCCTCGAAGAGATCGGTGCCAAATTCGACCTTACCCGTGAAAGGGTTCGCCAGATCAAGGAAAAGGCCATCAGAAGGCTCAAACATACATCCCGCAGCAAGCTGTTGAAAGCTTACCTGGGGGAATGATGAAAAATTGTCAATAAAAAAAGGGGGGCAAAATTTTTTGTTCCCCCTTTTTTTTTATTTTTGATTTCCATAGGAAGGGGGTGTGTCGATCATCTCGTCCGTAAATTTCTGAAAATCAGTAATATCTTATGTTATGGGACTAGACCATTATGAGTCATCATTGAACAAATGGATCGATGATGAAAAAACAGCTTTGGAATTTATTAATTTACTCGGAAAACTATTTCTCGACAGGAACATTGAACTGATCCTTTTCAGGAGTCAGTTGATCGACAGAAGTGCCAGCGTCGTTCTCTTTAAGCATTCCTATGCCAAAAACGTTGCGGGCGATGTCCTGGATATCCGTGATTCACTCCTGCTCACCCGGGCCATCGAAAAGGCCGATATTTCCGATGCGCGGCTTGATATCGGCAAACTGAACAGTGAGTGGAGGGAGCAAAAGGGAAATTATAAAGATGCCGATGATTTTATCTCCCAAAAGTTGCGGGACGGCATCGGGCGTAAGCCCGCCTTTCAGGAACCCCGTGATGTGGTGCTTTTCGGATTTGGCCGCATCGGGCGACTGCTGCTGCGCGAATTGATCATCCAGGGAAACGGCAGCCAGTTGCGGGTCAGGGCCGTGGTTACCCGTAAGGTTACCGACGAAGATATTGCCAAACGTGCATCACTCATCCGGCACGACTCTATTCACGGGCCTTTCCGTGGAAATGTGATAGAGGATTTTGCCACCAAATCGATCCATGTAAACGGGAATGTCGTCAGGATGATGGAAGGCAGTAATCCCGAAGACCTCGATTACGAAGCTGAAGGCATAAAAAATGCCCTGCTGATCGATAATACCGGTATTTTCAGGGATCGTGAAGGCCTGGGACGCCACCTGCGGGCCAGGGGAGTGAGCCAGGTGATCTTTACTGCTCCGGCAAAGGGCGATATTCCCAATGTTGTATATGGCATCAACCACGAAGACCTCGACATCGTGAATGAAAAGATATTCTCGGCAGCTTCGTGTACGACCAATGCCATCGTCCCGACCCTCTGGGTGATCGAAAACAAGCTGGGGATCGAAAAAGGCCATATCGAAACCATTCATGCCTATACCAATGACCAGAACCTGACCGACAACTATCACAAAAAGCCCAGGCGCGGACGGTCGGCTCCCATGAACATGGTCATTACGTCTACAGGCGCCGGCTCCGCGGCAGCCAAGGCCATCCCCTCGCTGGCCGGCAAACTTACTGCCAATGCTGTGCGGGTGCCCATACCGAACGTTTCACTGGCTCTGCTTTCACTTTCGCTGAAAAATAGTACGACCAAAGAAGCCTTCGATGCCATGATGAAAGACGCCGCCCTGCACGGGAAACTGGTTGAACAGATCAGGTATTCAACTTCCAACGAAGTGGTGTCGACCGACTTTATCGGCGATCCCGTGGCCGGTATCTACGATGCCCCCGCCACGCAGGTCTCGGCCGATGGGAAAAGCCTGGTGATCTACCTCTGGTACGATAACGAATTCGGATATACCATACAAGTGATCAGGCTTGCCAAACATGTAGCCGGCGTGAGGAGGTTTCTCTATTATTAAAAGGTAATATTGCGGAAGGGCAATCCGCCCCCGGATTGCCCTTTTTTTATTGATAAATGTCCCTGAAAACACAAACCTATGTCAGAAACAAAATACATTTTCGTTACAGGAGGCGTGACCTCTTCACTGGGAAAAGGGATCATCACGGCTTCCATCGCCAAGCTGCTCCAGGCAAGGGGGTTTTCGACCACCACCCAGAAGATCGACCCCTATATCAATGTCGACCCCGGAACGCTGAATCCCTATGAACATGGTGAATGTTACGTGACCGAAGACGGAGCTGAAACCGACCTCGACCTGGGGCATTACGAACGCTTTTCGAATGTGCATACTTCCCAGGCCAACAACGTAACTACGGGCCGTATTTACCAGACCGTGATCAACAAGGAAAGGCATGGCGATTACCTGGGCAAGACCGTACAGGTGATCCCGCATATCACCGATGAGATCAAACGCTCATTCATGGTGCTGGGCGAAAAGGGCGATTATGATTTTGTGATCACGGAAGTAGGGGGGACCGTCGGCGACATCGAATCCCTGCCATACGTGGAAGCCATCAGGCAGTTGCGTTTCGAGCTCGGTAGCAAGAACGTGATCGTGGTGCACCTCACCCTTGTCCCATACCTGGCCGCTGCCGAGGAACTCAAGACCAAGCCTACGCAGCATTCGGTAAAAACCATGCTGGAAGCCGGGGTGCAGCCCGACATCATCGTTTGCCGCTCCGAGAAGCATTTGGGTGAAAATATCCGGCAGAAAATCTCACTTTTCTGCAACGTTCCCATTTCGGCAGTTAAGGAGTCGATCGATGCTCAAAGTATTTACGATGTACCTCTGCTCATGCGCGATGAGAAGCTGGATGAGGAGATCCTGAAAAAAACGGAAATGTCGCTGGCCAACTATCCCGACCTCACAAATTGGGAGCGCTTCCTGGAAAAACTGAAAAACCCCCGCGGTGAAGTGCAGGTTGGCCTCATCGGGAAATACGTGGAGCTTAAGGATGCCTATAAGTCGATACAGGAGTCCTTCATCCATGCGGGTGCTGAAAATGAGTATGCCGTAAATGTACACAGCATCCAATCCGAAAATATCACCGAAGCCAATGTGAAAAAGATACTGAAAGGCCTTGACGGCATCCTGGTCGCCCCGGGCTTCGGGGAGCGGGGCATAGAAGGTAAGATCACGGCCATCCGCTATGCGCGCGAAAATAATATCCCATTCTTCGGCATCTGCCTGGGCATGCAATGTGCCGTGGTGGAGTTCGGGCGCAATGTGCTGGGCTTTTCCGGTGCACATTCAACCGAGATCAACCCGGATACGCCTTTTCCGGTCATCGACCTGATGGAAGAGCAGAAGGCCATCCATGATATGGGGGGGACGATGCGGCTGGGAGCATATCCCTGCCAGATCGGGAAGAAAAGCAAGGTATATGAAATCTACAGGGAAGAGATGGTCAGGGAGAGACACCGCCACCGCTATGAGTTTAACAATAAATACCTTGATGAATACAGGCAGGCCGGCATGATCCCCGTTGGCATCAACCCCAACGAAAACCTTGTTGAAATAATTGAACTGCCCAAACATCCCTGGTTCATCGGGGTTCAGTTCCATCCCGAATACAAGAGTACCGTGGCCAGGCCGCATCCATTATTTGTCAGTTTTGTGGCAGCATGTATCCGGCATGCACAAGTATGATGGCTGCCTGTTTTTAAAAAAATGACTTAAAAAAACTATATTTGCGGCTTCATACCCAAAAATAAACTTTAGATGAACAGGAATACGATCATTGGGCTGGTACTGATCTTTGGCATTTTTATCTTATGGAGCCAGTGGATGTCACCGCCTGAGGAGGATGCCACAACTGATACAGAAGCCACAACAAGTCAGGATACGGCTCAGGACACGCCCGTTGAGGAAAAGGTATTGCCGCCTGTGCAGCAGGCTGCCATTCCCGCCCCCGCGGAAGCCATAACCGATACAACTTCGGACCTTCACCGTCTGAAAGCCGTTTACGGGCCTTTTGTGAAGGCAGGCACGGCTGAAGAAGAACTGATCGTGGTTGAAAATGACCTGATGAAGGTGCTGATCAGTACCCGGGGCGGGATGATCAGTTCTGTGGAACTAAGCGATTACCAGACCTATGATTCATTGCCCCTGATATTGCTTGGGGCTGATTCCACCCGCTTCGGCTTCAGCTTCATGCCACGGATAAATCCCGATCCCACAGGACTTACCCCCAGTCCTCATATCAATACTGCCGACCTGGTCTTTGAAGTGGTAGCTGTCGAGCCAGAAATGCCGGCCGGTGAGCCCTTACGGGTCAGCGGCAGCGATTCCGTCAGGCTGTTACTCCGGTTGTATGCCGATGCCCCAGGGATGGCCTTCGACCCCGGTAAATATTTTGAATATACCTACACCATTTATGGCGACCAGTACATGCTCGATTACGGTTTCCGGGTCGTCGGGCTGAACCAGGATATTACCCCCACTTCAAGGCCTGATGTATTGCAGCTAAACTGGCAGACATACCTGCGGCGGCAGGAAAAGACACAGGACAGGCTTAGCGGTACCACCATCTATTACCGTGAAGTGAATGAAAAGGTGCATTACCTGTCAGAGTCGGATTCCGACAGTGAGATCCCCAAGGATCACCTGCAATGGGTGTCGTTCAAACAGCGGTTCTTTAGTTCTTCCCTGATCAATCGGACTGATTTTTTCAAGGAGCCCGTACTGGCCCATTATACACTCCAAAACCATCCCGACCCCCGCTACCTGAAGTCGATGAAGGTGAGCATGGAGGTACCCATCCAGAGTCTGGGCAACAGCGCAGCGGATTTTAGTTTTTATTTTGGGCCCCTGAAATACAAGACCCTTCGCTCATATAAACTTGACCTTGAGCGGCAGATCCCGCTGGGTTGGTCCTTTGCCCCGCTGGCGTGGATCAACCGCTATGCAGTGATCCCCGTCTTCGACTGGCTGGGTGGCTATGGCTGGAATTACGGCATCGTGATACTGGTGCTCACCATCATGCTTAAGATCGTATTGTTCCCCATTGCCTACCGTACGTATAAGTCGTCGGCCAAGATGCGGGTGCTGAAGCCGGAGATTGACGAGATTGCCAAAAAATTTCCGAAGAAGGAAGATGCCATGAAGAAGCAGCAGGCTACCATGGCCCTGTATAAACAGGCGGGCGTAAATCCCATGGCGGGCTGCGTACCCATGCTGCTGCAGTTTCCCATCCTGATCGCCTTGTTCAGGTTTTTCCCTTCTTCCATCGAGTTGCGGCAGCAGGCTTTCCTCTGGGCACATGACCTTAGCAGCTATGATTCCGTTGCCAGCCTGCCTTTTGAAATACCGTTTTACGGCGACCATGTGAGCCTGTTCACCCTGCTCATGACCATCTCCACCGTCATCTATACCTGGATGAACAACCAGATGATGAGCAGCAGCCAACAGATGCCCGGTATGAAAACCATGATGTACCTGATGCCCGTGATGTTTCTGGGGATCTTCAATAACTACGCTTCGGGCCTGAGCTATTATTACCTGCTGGCCAACCTTTTTACTTTCGGGCAGATGTTTGTGATCCGCCGTACCATCGACGAAGACAAGATACACCGCAAGATACAGGAGCACAAGAAGAAGCCGAAAAAGCAATCGGGATTCCAGAAGCGGCTCGAAGATGCCGCCAAAAAGCGTTATAATCCGCCTAAAAAGAGAAAATAGTTTCATCAATCCCATTCCGGTATGAGGATAAAACCAAGGTTGAGTTTCTGGCAGATCTGGAACATGAGTTTCGGATTTCTTGGAATACAGTTTGGCTTTGCCCTGCAAAATGCCAATGCTTCAAGGATACTGCAGACTTTCGGTGCCGATGTGGAGCACCTGAGCTGGTTCTGGCTCGTGGCTCCGGTCACGGGCATGATCGTGCAGCCCATTGTCGGGTATTTCAGCGATAAGACCTGGAACAGGCTGGGCAGGCGGCGACCCTATTTTCTGGCGGGTGCTTTCCTCACTTCCACGGCACTGATACTGATGCCAAATGCCCCGCACCTGGCTTCATTCATTGCACCCATGTTCATCGGCGGAGGCCTGCTGATGATCATGGACGCTTCCATCAACATATCCATGGAGCCTTTCAGGGCACTGGTTGCCGACAAGCTCCCGGAGGAACAGCATACCCTGGGCTTTTCCATGCAGACCCTGCTCATCGGCATCGGTGCCGTGGTGGGATCGTGGCTGCCCTATATCCTGGGTAACTGGCTGGGCATACCAAAAGAAGCCGCCCGGGAAGGGCTGATACCTCCCAACGTTGTTTTTTCATTTTATTTTGGCGCAGCGGTATTGCTGGGTACCATCATCTGGACCGTTGCCCGCACTACCGAATATCCGCCTGAGTTTTATGAAGAAGAAAATGAAGTTAAGGAGGATAAGGGCCGTAAAAAGTTGCGGATACCCAGACAGATGATGGAATTGCTTATCGTGCAGTTCTTCTCCTGGTTTGCGCTGTTCACCATGTGGGTATATACCACGCCGGCGGTGGCAAGGCATTTTTACGGTAGCACCGATCCCAATTCTGCGGGTTACCAGGAGGCAGGCGACTGGGTAGGCATTCTTTTCGGCATCTATAACGGGGTGTCGGCAGTAATTGCGCTTTCGCTGCCCAGGGTGGCCATGCGGATCGGCAGGAGGGCCACGCACGCCATTGCCCTTACGCTGGGCGGGCTTTCATTTCTTTCTTTTGCCGTGATCCCTTCGGCAAACCTGCTGGTCATCCCCATGATCGGCATCGGCATCGCTTGGGGGAGCATTCTGGCTATGCCTTACGCCATGCTGGCCAATTCCATTCCACCAAAACAGATGGGCGTTTTTATGGGCCTTTTCAATATGTCGATCACCATCCCGCAGATTGTGAATGGCGTTACCGGGGGGTTGATGCTGAAATATTTTTTTGGCGGCGACCCGCTTTATTCGGTGATGCTGGCCGGGCTGCTCATGATCTTCGGAGCCATCGCCACCATGTTTGTTAGCGACAAACTCGACCTGAAGCGGAGCTGATCGGAAGAAACCGAATCGTCTTCGTTTAATATTCTACCGGCCGGAAAACCTCATTTTGCAAGCACTTCGTATATTTTTGTAATAAGGAAATCGGCTGAATCGCGCAGCGCCTGCACCATTTTGTGTTCCTGTTCCAGCACCGCCCAGCGATATTCGTTCTGGGGTTCCTTGCCGCGGTCGGCCTGCGCCTTCTTGGTTTCATGGTATGTGAGCTCAATAAACACCCTCATGTCGACACCTTTGGTTTTGATGGCATAAAGCCCGTCGATGATCAGCATGTCAACATTGCTAAAATCGGTGATCAGGGTGTCGACCTGTTCAGTGACCAGGTCAACACAGGGCATGGTGGCCTGCTTTCCCTGCCTGAATTCATCGATGTTGCGGTAAATGGTATCCCAGTCATATTCGCCGTAACCCACACATTTCTCAATGATGTTGTCGATGCGCCACTGCTTGCGTTCCAGAGGCAGTACCCTGTAATAATTGTCGATGTGCATGGGCTTGGCAAAGATGCCGTGTGCGCGCAGCCCCCTGGCCACCACATGGGCAAGTTCTGTCTTTCCCGAGCCCGATTCGCCCGAAATGGCAACAATGAATTTTTCTTTTTTCCTTTTCAGGATCTCCTCGATGAGGATGGCACCGGCTTTGCGGTGTTTGTCCTGGATGAGTAGTACGTCTCCTAACATATTTTGGTTTTAATTTTCAGCCCATGGTTTTAACCGTGGGCCTTGTTTATGAATGTTATTGTTAACATGGATTTATTTGGTTTTTCAATTATTTTTCGCTGTTTAAAACGCGGGCCTGGTTTTTGAATGATGTTTTTAACATGGATTTTTTGTTTTTTTATCATAGCCCACGGTTTTAACCGTGGGCCTTGTTTGTGAATGTTATTGTTAACATGGATTTATTTGGTTTTTCAATTATTTCCCGCTGTTTAAAACGCGGGCCTGGTTTTCGAATGATGTTTTTAAAATGGATTTATTGTTTTTTTATCATAGCCCACGGTTTTAACCGTGGGCCTTGTTTGTGAATCATATTATTAAAATGGATTCATCCATTTTAATCATCCCATTAAATGCCCGTGGTCAATGATTTATTTTATAGAGCCTTAAAAATT
>CAYOLA010000051.1:0-51243 GCA_964404735.1 uncultured Bacteroidales bacterium | reverse complement strand
AAATTCAGTTCCGGCCGGTGCGTCGATGAAGGGGGTAGCCGTCCTGAAAGCAAAATTGTCGATCAACAATACATCATTCAGCCAAACGTCCACTTCCTGGGCGTTTTTATCGGCCGAGTTGTGAATTACCTGTACCCTTGCAGTGGAAATGCTTTCCTGTGGCAGGGCGATCAGGTCACCACCGTCAGCAAGGGCAACGTAAAGCCCGAAGGCTTCACCGCCGCTGTTGTTATCGGGGTTCAGGAAACCGGATGCCAGCACACTGATGGCAGCGCCGTCGAGGCCAAGGCTGCCAAGGGGTGCGCCGTATTGGGCAACCACGTCGGTCCCGGCCGAATTCCTCACCTGCAGCGAATAGTCTGCAGCGGGCAGTTCAAGGTATCCTGCATAATCACTGTATGCAAGGTCGTCGACGAGCATCCCGGCCGACACTTCAAAAATGTCAACTACAGGAGCATCGGTCGATCCGTGAAATACCAGTACATCGGTATTGGAAGAATTCATGGCCGACTCACGGGCTTCGCTGTAAACGTATATGTCGAAAGCGGGAGCCGGGGAATAGCCCGAGGGGCTGACGATACCGTTGGCAACCAGTAAATAGGTCTTGCCATCGGTAAGCGTGTAATTCTGCGACCAGAGCGGGTTGTCGGCGCTGGTGCTGTTCGGGGGCTGGATCGAAATCGTGAATTCAACCCCTGCGGGGGCATCAATGAACGGACTGGCCGTCCTGAATGAGAAGTCGTCGATGAGCAACTGGTCGTCCAGCCATACATCAACGGTCTCTGCGGCCTGATCGGCCGAGTTGTGAATAACCTGCACCCTGGCCTGGCCAAGAGCAATAGTGGCAAGGCCAAAAATGGCCATTGCGCTAATGAGTAAAGATTTTTTCAGTGTTTTCATGTTTTAAATGTTTATGATTTGTTTTTCGTTTTACACCATCATAAACAGCTGCCCGGATAAAATGTTTAATGAAAAGCAAAAAAAGTTAAACAAAATATCTTTATAAAGACACATATTGTTGTTTAACAAGTCATTATAAAATAATCCTCAAAGAATTTTAACAATTTATTAAGAATTGACCCGGCTTACCCGGTATAGCAAGCTCCCGGAAACAATTCGGGAAATTTAAATACGGTAGCGTTCAAAACCTTATACTGATGCAAAAATCCTTTTGCTTCCATCAGATTCTTTATAGAAAAGGCCTATTTTTATCATACAAACCAATTGATATGGGAAGGAAAACACTATTTATTATTGTCGTCCTGGCCGGTCTTGGCGGGAGCATGCTGGTTTCATGCAATAAGAATCCCGATACGGAATTGCGGCCTGCTTACCTGCAACTGCATCTTCCCAGGCATGAACTGAAACATGGCACCTATTACCGCATCAGCAGTTCTGAACGTTCAATCGAGCTTCAGTTCAGCGAGGTGATCGATGCTTCAACCCTTGATGGGAATATCATCATGCGTGATAAGGAAGGGGAACTGACGGAGTCCGTGCAAGTGCAATGCTCGGGAAAGCAGGTGCTGATCATGTTACAGGCAGGTTTTTCTCTGCAACCGGGCTGGAAGTATGAAATACATGTGCTGCAGGGGATCAGGTCCGAAAGCGGATTAAGCATGCCGCCCGGCACTGTTATTGAATGCCGCACGGCCCTGGATCATGGCCCTGCACAAATCCCTTTGGCAGGGAATAATAAGTTGCAACGGAATACCATTGCCATTATCTCTGATATTCATATGGGGGATCCCAGGGCATACAATAATAATTACTGCTGGTTCGGAAAGAACCGCGAAGCGCTGGAATCTTTCCTTGATTTTGTTCGCGACAGCAGCAATGTAAAACAGCTTGTGATACTGGGTGATCTGTTCGACGAGTGGCTGGTGCCATATACCATTGCGCCTTACGATTCAAATGCTGATATTTCGGATACCCGCGAATTCTTCCTGGCTGTGGCAGCGGCCCCGATCAACAGTGCCATATTCGTAAAGCTGCGGGAGATTGCTGCTCACGACAGCATTGAGCTTGTTTATGTACCCGGGAATCACGACATGCTGGGCACGCAGCAAATACTGGAGGAGATCATCCCGGGAGTCCGGTGGGCGGGCGGACCTGATGGACTGGGCTTGTATTCTCCATTTCCGGAAATGATATTTGAGCACGGGCACCGGTACGACTTCTTTAATTGCCCGCAACCCCTGGTTAAGCCCGGCCATGTGCTGCCGCCGGGTTATTTTATTTCACGTTTATATGCAAAAGGGATGATGGAGTCGGCCGGAAGCGGGAAAACCGGTTCGGCGACAGGCAGCTCGATCGAGTTCAGGGCTGCATGGGACATTGCCTATTATTATTGTATTGCCCATTTCATGATGGACCTGCCCGATGCCAATGCCGCAAACATACGCATGGGCGGCATTGATAATTATGAGGAACCCTTTTCATTTCATGCCGCCAAAGAAATGTATGCCGCTGATATCGAAGACTACTGGCCTGCCACACAGGTGCTGAATGCGGTTCCCGTGCCTACCCCCTGTTGTTTTCAGGCCATCTGGAACGGGCACAGCGATATGTTTTCAGCAGCGGCAAGACAATATCTGGATCAGCCACCTGCACCAAAAGCATACAAGATATCAGCATTCGGTCATACACATCAGCCCATGCTTGAGGTTTTTCCCGGAGGATCGGGTTTTACAGGCATTTATGCAAATTCCGGTTCCTGGATCGACGAAGATCAGTCTTCACACAAAGTGCGGACATTCCTGCTGATCAGTCCGAAAGCCTGGACCGGATCAGCACTGGATGTAGTGGGGCTGTATCAGTATAATCCGGGCATGGACAATGCTTATAAAGCTGTTCTGCTGGCAGAGGAAAGTATCGAATGATCAGATACCGGAAGGTTATGTTTTCCGGCAACGGGAAAGATAATGCTGGCAGCCCGGACTTAACGGAGCTTGTTGCTCAGTCCGTCTTTCCTGCAGATGGGGCATTCGGTATTCTTGTTGGTTGAAATATAACCACAACGTTCGCATTTGTAATACCTGAAATACTGTTTCCTGCTGGTCTGCGGTATTTTAAGACCTAATTTCATTTTTTTTGTGTTCTAAAGGGTTTGACATACAACATATAGCAATCAGCGTGCCATATGTTGTAATGCTTTATTATACAGGATATTAAAAAGGAATGTTACATTAATGACAGACATTTAAATCCGTTTTCGGACATAGGATTTTTTGTCGCATATCCGGAAACGGATAAAACGGTCCTTGGTTTGGGATGTTTTTTATTTGGAAGGATGGATGAGTATGGATTTCGACCTGATGTTAAACTCGCCGGTGTTTGAGTCGATGGCTTTGAGTGTAACCAGAAAAGTCTTGTCTTCGCCTGTATTATTGTAATAGGTATAACTGGGCTCGAACTGCCCCGAGGTGGCCCCGTTATGGAAAGTCCAGACCCATTGATCGCTGTATTCAGATGTATTGTGGAACTGGACGGTTGCAGGCGCAGGGCCTTCGTTTCCACTCACATAAAAACTGGCAATCGGCAGGGTGAGTGTACCCACGTTTTCACGCTCCTGTTCATCAACTTTGGCACATGACATCAACAGGAACAGGCAGGCAGGCAACAGAATAACAGGCAGGATATTTTTCATTTCGTTAATGGTTTTTAATAATGTTGTGATGAGTTAAAATCAAAGGGTTTGTATGTTGTGTTTTTGTAATCCAATGCCGTACTTTTTAATGAAATGAAAATCAATTGATCAAAAATAATCATATTAAACTCATATTCAAAGTTTATCAAGTATGCGGCCGGAATTTTTAAGTTTACGGCAAAATGTAAATATATTCGGGTTTTTTTGCCTTTGGTTTCAAGTTTTGATACTATTTTTGGCGAAAAGGCGTTTATGGATAAACTTTTTCCGCTTGCATGAAAAAGATCCTTCTCATTACCGTGTTGCTTTTTTTTGCGTTCGGCGCTTCTTCACAGGCACCGAAGTACAGCAATGAGTTTCTTGCAATCGGTGTCGGGGCCCGCCCCCTTTCCATGGCCGGTGCGCAAACAGCCGTTGCGCAGGATGTTACGGCCGGGTATTACAATCCTGCCGGCCTTGTCATGCAAACTTCCGATTATCAGATCGGTTTGATGCACAACGAATATTTCGCGGGAATCGCCAAATACGATTACGCCGCTTTTTCCATGCGGCTCGATACGGCAGCCGCCATCGGGCTTTCGGTGATCCGCCTCGGCATTGATGACATCCCCAATACGATCGATCTTTACGACGACCAGGGCAACATCAATTACGACCGTATCACCCGCTTTTCGGCCGCCGATTATGCCATGTTGTTCTCCTATGCCCGGAAAAGCAGGATCAGGGGACTGAGTTACGGGGGCAACATTAAAGTGATATTCCGGCAGATCGGCAGTTTTGCAAAAGCATATGGCTTCGGCCTTGATGCCGGGATACAATACCGGACGGGCAATTGGTTTTTTGGCGCCCTCGGCAGGGACATCACGTCCACCTTCAATGCATGGACCTATGATCTCACCGATAATATGACAGAAGTATTCAGGGAGACAGGAAACGAAATGCCCGGGAATTCGCTTGAAGTTACCCTGCCCAGGCTTAACCTCGGTGCCGGCCGGTCCATCCGGATATCTGACAGCTTTTCTTCCCTGCTCGTCGTCGACCTGGATGTGACCTTCGATGGAAAAAGAAATACCCTGGTCAGATCAAACCCGATTAGCATCGATCCTAAATTCGGAGTCGAATTTACCTTCAGGGATATTGTATACGTGCGCGGAGGCGTGGGCAACATTCAGCAAATCACCGATTTCGATAATAAAACAAGCACGAAGGCGCAGCCGAACTTTGGGGTGGGCTTCATCATCAAAAAGATGGTCTCCATTGATTATGCCCTTACCAATGTGGGCAATTCCGATTTTTATTCAAATGTCTTTTCCCTAAGGATCGACCTGAACGCTAAATAGCATTTCCAAACAATTTCCCTTTTTACCCTTCAGTTTTCTTATCTTTGAAACAGTTTTAATACTGCCCTTATGCATGGATTTTCAACTTATTCCCATTCCCGTGAACAGGTACTGGAAAGGGCCGCTCTGATCCTCCGCCCGGAGCTCCGGGATGGCTCACGTACCGACGCCTTGCGTTTTCTGCTTGGTATCATTGACCTTACAAGCCTGGAGGCAACCGATACGGATGCCGGTATCAGGGCCCTGTGCAACCAGGCTGTTTCCTTTTCCATCCGCAAGCAGGGAGCACCCGATGTGGCTGCAGTTTGCATTTATCCGCCCTTTACGGCCCTTGTTAAACATGAACTTCAAGGCAGCGGCGTAAAAACAGCATGCGTCGCTACGGCCTTCCCCTCCGGGCAGGCACCCCTTCAATTGAAACTTCAAGAGGTAAAATATGCACTGGCCGAAGGCGCAGAAGAAATCGACATGGTCATCAGCCGTGGAAAGTTCCTGGAGGGAAAATTTCAGGCGGTGGGGGATGAGATCAGGGCCGTAAAAGAGCTTTGCGGAAAAGTAAAGCTGAAAGTGATACTCGAAACCGGGGAGTTGCAGTCGGTTGAAAATATCAGGAAAGCCTGCGAGATCGCCCTGCCCGCCGGAGCCGATTTTCTCAAGACTTCCACCGGAAAGGTGCAGCCTGCAGCCACCATCGATGCTTTTGTGGTCATGCTCGATACCATTTTGGAGTATTTCGGGATGACCGGCAAAATGGTTGGTATCAAGGCTGCCGGAGGCATTGCCGATGCACCCGCGGCAATACGGTATTTTTTGCTCGTGAAGGATATCCTGGGCGATGCATGGTTGAACAAAGACTTATTCCGTATCGGTGCCAGCCGGCTGGCAGAAAAGATTTTCAGTGAACTTTAAACGCCTTCGGTTGTTAGCATTTTACTTGTTGTTCGTAAAATGATACCAATGAAACATGTTACCCTGCTGTTGACATTTTTATTAAGCCTGCAACTCGTTTCAGCGCAAACACCGCTTGATACCGCCGTTGATTTTTCGGTCAAGGATATTTACGGTAATACCCTTGCGCTTTTCCCTATCCTGGATGAAGGGAACCTGGTGGTGATCGACTTTTTCTCTACTTCCTGCGGGCCCTGTGCCTTTTATGCCCCTGAAATACAGGCTTCGTATGAGCATTTTGGCCAGAATGGCAGCAACGTCTTTTTTATGGGTATCAGCTGGGGCGATGACAACGCAGGAGTGGCGCATTTCGACTCCCTGTATGGCGTCACATATCCTTCGGTAAGCGGCAGCCAGGGAGGCGGCAACCTTATTCATAATCTTTATCAGATCAACGTAACACCAACCGTGATACTGATCGCACCCGACAGGCTCATCGTCGAAAATTTTATCTGGGAACCCACCACCGTTAATCTGAATGCAGCCATCACAGCCGCAGGCGGCTCTCCCCTCGGAACAAATGATCATCTTCCTGTTACCGGTAATCCTGTGTTTGTTTATCCCAATCCGTCTTCCGGAAAAATATATGTTTCTACAGAATCCGCCCATTCTGCCAGGTGGCAAGTGGAGGCCTATAATCTGCCGGGGAGCCTGGTGTACCGTTCGCCGGCCGAAACGGCTACCGGCGGGAAACATCTCATGATGGCCGACATGGGTGGCTTGCCCGGCGGTATCTATTTTATCAGGGTCCTAAAGGACGATATCCCGTTCAGCCTGAATAAGCTTGTCCTCCTCGATTAGCATGTTCAGGGTTTTCTCCGGGCCTTTTTTCAATCTTTTCTGAAAGTTCATTTTTTGACCGGCCTTAAGTAGGGTACTATTATTTTTGCAGTAATTTTATGGCATGGAACCTTCGGCTGATGCCGGGCTGAATTATTTTATTCAACATCCGGCTTTATGGGGTTTTCATCAAATTATTAAAACAAATCTTTCGTCAGATGAGAAAAAACATTACCATCCGGCTCTCTGCCACCCTGGCCATTGATATACTGGCTGTTTGTGTCGTTATTTTCATGGGCGACCTGTCGGCTTTTTTTAAGGTGCCATTGTACCAGTATGATCTGATGCGGCTCCTGGTCATATTTGCCATTGCTTTTACGCCGCGCTGGAACGGCTTCTTGCTGGCCGTGCTGCTGCCCCTGGCCTCATGGTATTTTGGCGGGCATCCGCATATTTTAAAAAGCAGTCTGATGATCATAGAACTGCTGGTGAATGTATGGTTGTTCTGGTTTCTTCTCGACCGCATACGTTTCTCCCTGCTGTCGATGGTGCTGGCCATCCTGTTCAGTAAGCTGCTTTATTACACCCTGAAATATCTGTGTATAAGCCAGGGATGGATCAGCGGTGAGCTTGTCAGCACACCGGTCGACCTTCAGGTGATCACCGGCTTGCTATACAGTATTTTCATATTCATCGTTTTTAATATTGGAGGAAGAAAGAAAAAATGACAGCAACAAACAAAAACATCAGGGTCGCAATACTGTTCCTGCTTGCCATGTGTCTGCTCCCGGCCTGTGATACGGCTGACGATAATAATCCCTCACCGGTTCCGGATGCCCGTGATAAATTTACCGGCACCTGGCAGGTGAACGATGAAAACTGCGGAAAGGGAAAATATGTTGTCAGCATTGCCAAAGACCAGTCGAATTCGGCGCAGGTGCTGATCTCGAACTTTGCTTTTTCAAATACCAGCCAGCCCGATACGGCCATTATTGCCGGCAGTTCCATTGTGGTATTCAAGCAGAAGAACAGTGAAGGCTGGTCGATCGAAGGAAGCGGCTTTTACAAGTCGAACGGCAGCATAGAATGGACCTACACGCTCATCATTTCGGGCTTTCAGGAGAGTTGTACGGCTACTTATGTCAGGGGAAAGTGATGCCGGTTAGCCGTGTGGGCGCATGCCGGGGCCTGTTCATTCAAGGCTTACTTCGCTTTCGATCAGGCTGAGCCGGTTTACCACAGCTTCGTATATTTCCTCAAGGGCCTTCAGGTCACTTTTGTAGTAGTTGAGACTTTGGTCGAATTGCTCCTTGCTCACCCCGTGTTTCGAAAATACATACGTGTAAAACACTTCATCTGTGCCTTCAATTTCATGGCCCAGGTTTTGCTTTTCCCTGAGGGCGGATTCAGCCACTTCGATGTCGGCCAGGATCAGCACCATTTCTTCTTTCGGGATCAGTCCTTCCGGTTCCCGGATACGCTCATTATCATAGGTCTGGTAACATGAAGCGAATAAAAACAGGCCGGTTAAAAGCAGGAAAACCTTGGTTTTACCCGTGATATCAGTTGCCTTCATCTGAGAAAAATTTGATGCGCATGAGCCTGACTTCTTCTTCTGAAAACTCATCTTCGCCCAGTTCTTTGAGGGCTTCTTCAACAGAGTCGGATTCGGCGTCCATAAAATACTCGTAGATCTCTTCCTGGTGGTATTCGTCGATGTGTTCGTTGATATAGTAGTTAATGTCGATCCTGGTTCCTGAGGCGACGATACGTTCGATTTCAACAAGCAGTTCGCTGAGGGTAAGGTCTTTGGCCTGTGCCAGGTCGTCGAGGGAAATTTTGCGGTCGATGTTCTTGATGATGTATACTTTCAGCCCCGATTTATTGATCACGGATTTTACCACCATGTCGTTGGGCCTGATGATATCATTTTCTTCTACATACTGGGCAATCAGGTCCAGGAATGGTTTGCCGTATTTCTGGGCCTTGCCAGCCCCGACACCCGTGATCTGCATCAGTTCCTCCTCCTTTATCGGGTATTGTATGGCCATATCTTCGAGGGAGGGATCCTGGAAGATAATGAAAGGCGGCAGGTTTTCCTTTTTGGAAATATCTTTGCGCAGATCCTTTAGCATCGCAAACAGGGTCTTGTCGGCCGTGCTAACCTTGTGGCCACCGCCAAATGCTTCATCATCATCATTTTCATAATCATGATCCTGTGCCAGCATGATGGAGTATGGCTTTTTGATGAAGGCCTCTCCTTCGGGGCTTATTTTAAGTACGCCGTAATTGTCGATGTCCTTCACCAGCAGTTTTCTGATGAGGGCCTGCTTGATCACGGCATTCCAGTATTTGATGTCCCTGTCGGCACCGCTGCCGAATATTTTCAGATCGGCATGTTTGTAAGATTTGACCTGGGCGGTGTTCTTTCCGGTCAGGATATTTGCGATATGGTTTGATTTAAACAATTGGCTGGTAAGCTGCACCGCTTCCAAAACCGTTTTAATGTCGGCCGATGCTTCCGTTTTTGTTTTGGGATGCAGGCAATTGTCGCAGGCGCCACAGTTTTCCTTTTCAGAGGATTCACCGAAATAATGGAGCAGCAGTTTATGCCGGCAAACGGCCGATTCGGCATAGGAAACGGTTTCCTGCAGGAGTTCTTTGGCAATTTCCTGTTCGGCTACGGGTTTTCCTTTCATAAACTTTTCCAGTTTTACGATGTCGTCGTAGCTGTAAAAGGTGATGCAGTTTCCCTCACCATCGTCGCGGCCTGCACGGCCGGTTTCCTGGTAATAACTTTCGATACTTTTCGGAATATCGTGGTGGATCACAAACCTTACGTCGGGCTTGTCGATGCCCATGCCGAAGGCGATGGTTGCCACGATCACATCCACTTCTTCCATCAGGAAGCTGTCCTGATTGTTTTTCCTTGTTACCGAATCAAGGCCGGCATGATAGGGGAGCGCCTTGATGCCATTCACCACCAGGACGCCGGCCAGCTCTTCCACTTTTTTCCTGCTCAGGCAATAGATAATACCGGATTTGCCCGGCTGGCTTTTGACATAACGGATAATGTCGTGGATCACCGTGGTGACTTTCGGCCTGATCTCGTAATAAAGGTTTGGCCTGTCGAAGGATGATTTATAGACGGTGGCATCGAGTATTTCAAGGTTTTTTTGAATATCGTGCTGGACTTTTGGTGTGGCAGTGGCCGTGAGGGCCATCACGGGGACTTTTTGTCCGATGGTGTTGATGATCGGCCGCAGGCGCCGGTATTCAGGCCTGAAATCGTGTCCCCATTCGGAGATGCAATGGGCTTCGTCAATGGCATAGAAAGAGATGGATATGCTTTTCAGGAACTGGATGTTTTCTTCCTTGGTAAGCGATTCGGGGGCAACATAAAGCAGCTTGGTCTTGCCACTGATAAGATCCTCCTTCACCTGGTTCAGCTCAACCTTCGAAAGAGATGAATTCATTACGTGGGCAATGCCGATGTCGGTGCCGAAATTCCTGATCATGTCAACCTGGTTTTTCATCAGGGCGATGAGGGGGGAGACGATGATGGCCGTACCTGTCTTGATCAGGGCAGGCAGTTGGTAGCACATCGACTTACCGCCCCCGGTGGGCATGATTACGAATGTATCCTTACCGTTCAGTATGTTTTTGATGATGGCTTCCTGGTTTCCCTTAAAATGGTCGAAGCCGAAAATCTTCTTTAGTAGTTCGTTGAGTGAGTATTCCATAGTTTCAGCCATGTTCCTCAAAACTTAAAAATCAATATCTTTGTGAGGCCGTAGTAAAAATTATCAGGAATTAATAACGTTATATTAAACGATTATGTTCTGTACTTTTCTGATCAGGCGCAATTTTTATTCCTGCTTTAACAAATATAAGGATAAAAGCTGTTTTTAAAAACAAAAAAAATAAAAAAAGTGTTAATAAATTCACAGAATGATATCCGGGAGATTGCCTTAGCCACCATTGAGAATGAGGCGGCTGCCATCAGTGGCCTGAAAAGCGCCATTAATAAGGATTTCGAAACATGTGTCCGGCGGATATTTGCTTCTTCCGGCAGGCTGATCATTACCGGCATCGGAAAAAGCGCCAATATTGCGCAGAAGATCGTCTCTACGTTGAATTCGACTGGTACACCGGCGGTTTTCATGCATGCCGCCGATGCCGTCCACGGCGATCTGGGCATCGTTCGTGACGATGACATCGTGATGTGCCTCTCCAAGAGCGGAGAAACACCGGAGATCAGGGTGCTGGTGCCCCTGCTCAGGGCCAGGCAGAATATTTTGATCGCCATGGCCGGTAATATGGAATCGTATCTGGCTAAACAGGCCGACCTGGTCCTTGATACCTCGGTTGAAAAGGAGGCCTGCCCGAATAACCTGGCACCTACGGCCAGTACCACGGCGCAACTGGTCATGGGCGATGCCCTGGCCATGGCATTGCTCTCCCTGCGGGGCTTTACATCCGAAGACTTTGCCCGCTTCCATCCCGGCGGGTCCCTCGGAAAAAGAATGTACCTGAAAGTGTCGGACATATGCGTAAACAATGAAAAACCCATGGTTTCTCCCCATGCCGGGATCAGGGAAGTGATCGTGGAGATCTCTTCCAAAAGGTTGGGGGCGGCTGTGGTGATGGACCATGAAAAACTGCTGGGGATCATTACCGACGGCGACCTCAGAAGGATGTTGGAACAGGATGACGATATCAATGAACTGAAAGCCGCAGATATCATGACACGAAACCCGAAATCCATTGATGAGGATGAACTGGTGGTGAATGCACTGGAGATCATGCGGCAAAATAAAATCACCCAACTCCCTGTTATGGGTAAAAACGCTTATGTAGGCGTTATCCATATGCATGATATTATCAGGGAAGGGATCATTTGAAATCCTGATCATGAACAAAAAAGTTGAAGAATATAATGCCTACCGGCAGCAGATGAACCAACGCCTGCTGGAAGCCAAAAACAATAAGATCATTAAACGGATCTTTAACCTGGATACAAACACCTATACCGACGGTGCCCTTGATACACGGACCAAGGAACTGCTTGGCCTGGTTGCATCCATGGTGCTTCGCTGCGATGATTGTATCAAATACCACCTTCAACAGTGTTGGCGGCTTGGGGTGACAAGCGGGGAGATCATGGAGGTGTTTGGGGTTGCCAACCTGGTGGGCGGCACCATTGTCATCCCCCATACACGCCGTGCATTGGAATTCTGGGAAGCTTTGAATTCCGAAAACAATGAACCCTAAGAACCGCAGCGGGATACATTCCGTAATAGAAAGGAATACATGAGACGCAGCAGGCAATTGTATACCGTAGTGTCTTTTATCATAGCCATATTTGTGGCATGGCCGGCATCCGCCCAGATCACCAAGATCATGGGAAGGGTTACCAATGCCTCCAATTCCGAACCCATTCCTTTTGTTAATATTTATTTTAGCGGAACCAACATCGGCGCCACATCCGATTTTGAAGGACGTTTCGTAATTGAAACCTATTATCCGGGCGATTCGCTCACTGCCTCCTATGTCGGTTATTTGCCGCAGAACAGAAAGGTTACGCCAAAAATTTTCCAGGTTGTAAACTTTGAACTGTCGCCTGATGAGATCATGCTGAATGAAGTGGTGATCCTGCCCGGCGAAAACCCCGCTGAGGTATTGCTCCGAAAAGTCATCGAAAATAAGGAGATCAATAACAGGAAGGAATTTGATGCCTACGAATATGAAGTGTATACCAAAGTACAGTTCGATGCCAATAACCTGAATGAGCGATTGCAGGATCGCAGGCTGATCCGCCCCTTCAATTTTATTTTTGACTATACCGATACTTCAACCCTGAACGGAAAGGCCTACCTCCCCGTATTCCTGTCCGAAACCCTTTCGGAGATCTATTACCGCAGGGAGCCACGAAGCCGGATTGAGATCATCCGGGCTTCCAAGCTGTCGGGCGTTGAAAATGAAAGCATCACGCAATTTCTTGGCGACCTGAATTCCAATATCAATATTTACGATAATTATATCACCCTTTTCCAGAAGAACTTTGTGTCGCCGGTAGCAAATTTCGGGCTGTCTTTTTACAGGTATTACCTTGTCGACAGCCTTTATATTGATAACCAATGGTGTTACCAGGTCATGTTCAAGCCGCGCAGGAAGCAGGAACTGACCTTTACGGGGGCTTTCTGGGTGCACGATACCACTTTTGCAGTAAAAAAAGTGGATATGGAGATGGCCCGCGATGCCAATCTCAACTTTGTCAGTGCAGGGCTGATCAGGCAGGAATACAGTCTTATAGAAGGAAAACACTGGATGCTTACCGGCGATTACCTGCTTGGTGATTTCAATATTACAAGAAACACCAAAACCATTGGCGTTTACGGCCACCGGACCTCATCCCTGAAAAATTTCGTGTTTAACCAGCCCCGGGATAATGATTTTTACAAGAGCCCGGTTAATGTCATTGTGGCTGAAGATGCGAGGGAACATGATGAATTGTATTGGGAACTGATGCGTCACGACAGCCTGACGAGCCGCGAAAAGGGCATTTACGAGATGATCGACTCCATCAAGGGCATCCCGCTGTTCGATACGTACATGGATCTGGGCTATATGCTGGGAAGCGGCTACTATGTGTGGGGAAACTTTGAACTGGGACCTTACTATAAGCTGTTAAGCTTTAATGCCATTGAGGGTGCGCGTTTCAGGCTTGGCGGACAGACGAGCAACCAGTTCAGCACAAGACTGATGCTTAGCGGGCACCTGGCCTATGGCACCAAAGATATGCGCCTGAAATACGGGCTGGGCTTTCTCTATATGTTCAATAAAAACCCGAGAAGAGCCCTGAGCGGGAATTATCTGTACGACATGGTACAGCTTGGGCAAAGCCAGGATGCCTTCAGCCAGGAAAGCTTCTTTGCCGTTTTCTTCAGGAGAAACCCGGCCAACAAACTTTCCATGCTCGAAAGCTACGATTTTTCATACGAGCATGAATGGATCACGGGCTTTTCAAACACCTTTGTTTTTTCGCACAAGAAATTATTCCCGGTCGGGAACACAACTTTTGTGGTTTATCCCGAAGAGGACCGGGTATTGGTGGAGGATAATATCATTTCTTCCGAAATCGGATTGCGGACCCGCTGGGCGCACAAGGAAAGGTATATTCATGGCGAGTTTACACGGATTACCGTAGGAACAAAATATCCCATCCTCGAATTATATTATGGCTATGGCATACCCGGCCTGTTTCAAAGCGAATATGAATACCATAAGATTCAGTTTCAGGTGCGGCAGTGGTTCAACGTGTTTTCGATCGGTTGGTCGAAGTATATCCTGGAAACAGGGAAACTTTGGGGCACCCTGCCATATCCCCTCTTAAAGCTGCAACCGGCCAATGAAACTTTCCTTTTTGATGAATATGCCTTTAACCTGATGAACTATTACGAGTTTATCAACGACCAATATGTGAGCATCTATTATACACATCATTTCGACGGTTTTTTTCTCAATCGCATCCCCTTGATGCGAAAGTTGAAATGGCGCAGTGTGGTACACGGCCGGGCATTGTATGGTTCCCTTTCCGCAGAGAACCTGGCTTATTCCGATTTCCCGGGGCAGCAGGTCGAGAGCACCACGCCTTATTATGAGGCGGGTGCCGGTATTGAGAATATCCTGAAATTCTTCCGGGTGGATGCCATCTGGCGCCTGACACACCGTGAGCATGCACGCCTGCGAAATTTCGGGATCTATATATCCGCAGCACTGTCTTTTTAATTAAATTTGAACCCTATGATACTGAGAACCGAAAACCTGATCAAAAAATACGGCCGCAGAACGGTTGTCAGGGATGTTTCCTTCCATGTTGAACAGGGTGAGATCGTTGGCCTGCTGGGGCCTAATGGTGCCGGCAAAACAACATCATTTTACATGATCGTTGGGTTGATCAAGCCTCTTTCAGGTAAGGTTTTTCTGGGCGATCTGGACATCACTTCCTATCCGATGTATAAACGGGCCAAGGCGGGGATCGGCTACCTTGCCCAGGAGGCTTCCGTATTCCGTAAGCTTAGCGTGGAAGACAACATCAGGGCGGTGCTGCAGTTTTCGAAATTTTCCAAAACTGAACAAAACCAACGGCTCGAAAGCCTCCTTGAAGAGTTTGGCCTTCAGCATGTGCGAAAAAGCTATGGTATACAGCTTTCGGGTGGGGAACGACGGCGCACCGAGATTGCCCGTGCCCTGGCCACCGATCCCAGCTTCATCCTGCTGGACGAACCTTTTGCCGGTGTCGATCCCATCGCTGTGGAAGATATACAGAATATTGTTTCAAAATTGATTGAAAAGAACATCGGGGTGCTTATCACCGACCATAATGTTCATGAAACGCTTAGCATCACCCACCGGGCTTACCTGCTCTTTGAGGGCAGCATCCTGAAGGCGGGCACTGCCGAAGAACTGGCTGAGGATGAACATGTACGAAGGGTTTACCTCGGCGAAAACTTCTCCCTTACCCGTTAACCCCCGTTTCCTTTTTTTAACTTATCAGCTCTGTTCACGGATCAGAAACGGTAAGTGATCTCTGCCATTACAAAGCGTCCGGGCGGAAGCCTGCCATTCCGGTTGATGGTTAAATTGTTGAATATGTTTTGCATGCTCAGCGATATGCCAATGCCTTGCGACAGGCTTTTACTTATTTTAAAATTAAACAGGTGATGAGCGGGGATATAGGCGGTATTTTCATCATCCTGCCATTCGTCGCCTGTATATTGCCAGTCGACCAGCAAATTCAGCACCTTGTTTCGCCAGCCTACCGATGCGAAGGCCAGGGAGGCGGGCACTCCGGTAAGCGATTTTCCGTTAAGGTCTTTGCCTGCCTGCCCCGGGTCATTAAATTCGATGATGCGTGAATGATTGATGCTGTAATTGGCCGTAATGGCTATACCCGGCAGGGCTTTCCATGTGGCAGTGATTTCCGCACCGCTGATCTCAACCCCGGCGATGTTCTGTTTCTGATATACGGGCTTCTGGACTGAACCTTCTGTCATAAGTGAATCGCCTGTCGAAACCATATATTGAAAATCATGCCCCCGCGAATAATACACCGAAGGCTCCACCACCAGCCTGTCGCCGGCCATCCAGCTCATTCCTGCTTCGTAGTTGAGGATATTTTCGGGCCCGAGACAGGGGTTGGCCAGCATATAGCCTTCCGTTATTTTGCCGGAAACGGCCAAATCGGTGACTCCCGGAGCCATATAGCCAGTCGATGCGGAAACATAAACACCCAGGTTTTTCCTAAACCGGTATTGGATGGCCAGCTTCGGACTGAGTTTTTGCCATGCATTCGTTTCGAAACGTTTCGTAATATCATCAACGAAACCAGTATCGTTGGTTGGCTGGTATATTTCCTGGTATCCGTCGAAGAACTGTGCATAATCGAACCGCAGCCCGGCTACCACGGAGATCTTTTTCAGTATGCTGATCTCATCCTGCACAAAGATGCCTGCAAAAGCCAGCTTGCCGCCATATTCCGCATTATCTGCAGAGGAACGGTAAACATTATTGGTCTTCAGGCCGCCCGTTTTCACTTCTGCCCCGGCAGTGAGAAGGTGGTTGCCGGCAAAGCGCCGCGAAAGATTCAGCCGGAATCCATAGTCGGTGATCACCGACCGGCTGTCGGATAACACATAAACGCCTTCCGGGTTGATGTTTTCATTTTGCCGCTTGTAATATTCCAGTTGATAAAACAAGCGCGCATTGATATTTACTTTACCCTGTGTTTTTTCAAAGCCGGCGCTTGCGAGATGATGCTGATAATGGCCAAAGGCTCCGTCTTTTTCAAATACTTTAATGCCACTGCCGAAATGCCCGTTGTAATAGCGGTATTGCACATCAAAACTGGTAGCCGGATTGAATTGATAACCAAAGAGAATCCCGGCATTGTATTCACGCAAACCGACTTTCGTATCGAGGCTGTCGCGGCTTTCTTCCGGTTCGATATAATATCCGTCGCCCCTGCGGCTGTATCCGTTCACTTTCCAGTAGTATCCGCTGCCGCGATAAAGGTCGATGCCGCCCACGCCGAAGGCGCCCCCGAAGGTGCCCATGGAGCCGCCAAAGGTACTGACCCTCCCTTCGACGGGCTTTTTCGGTTTCGGGCTGCTGATGCTGATCACGCCACCCATGGCGTTGTTTCCGTAAATGGCTGAATTTGGCCCTTTCGAAATTTCAATTTTCTCAACCTCTTGTGGTTCTATAAAGCTCCAGTTCACGTCGCCCCCGGCTACTTTGTTCATCGGGATGCCGTTGAGCAGCACGAGGGTGCGTGCACTGCCGGGTAAGCCGCGCATGCTCAGGCCGGTGCTTTCAGAAAATATTCCCCGGGGCCTGTCAATATAGATATTGGCAATGCCCGAAAGTAAGCCGTCGGTGTTGTTTGCCGGGAGCATGCCGGTCTGTCGCGGGGTCACCAGCGCTGCCCGCCCCGGGATCATGGAACTTTTCCTGCTGCTCAGGGTGGCTGTTTTGATGACGGGATCAATCTCAATGATGTCGGGCCTGAGGAAAAATGTAAAACCGGTCGTGTTGGTGTCAAAGTCAATGGTCAGGCTGTCGCTGAGATATCCTGCCTGGGTGAACAGGACGGTATATTTACCCGGCGGCAGTTTGGAGAAAATAAAAACACCTTTGTTGTTTGTCGTTGTGCCAACCTGTATCTCGCGAATTTTAACATGCACGTCGGGCAAGGCGTTCTTGTTGTATGCATCGCGCACGGTCCCCTGCAGCACAAACACATCGCCTGCTGAAACCGCAAGACCTGCAAGGAAAAAGAAAAGAATGTTCATGTTTTTTCAGGCTTTCCGGCATCCCGGCTTTTTTTGAATCCGGCATAGGCTTCCTCCACGGCATCATCCAGTTTTTCCCGCAATGCCTTGTAAGCTTCGAGCAGTTTCATTGCGCCTGGCGTAAGCCGTGAATGTCCGCCTTCGCGCCCGCCGCGTTTTTTTTCCGTCAGCTCATAACCAAGCAATTCCTCAGCCTTTTTCAGGTCGCCCCATGCCTTGCGGTAACTGATTCCGAGTTTTGAAGCTGCAGCTGACAGCGATCCTTTTTCAAGGACCCCCTGAAGCAGGCCGTATGTTTCTTCCGAAATAATGCCTTCGCCGCTTACCGACGATAGCCAGAGCTTATAATTCAACAGTGCGTTGAAGCGGCTGTTTTTTCTTTTTGGTGCCATCATTTGCTTTAAATCGTTATGTAAAAATAAACATAACGATAAAGAATGCAAGCAGCAGGTATAAAAAAACGATAATGGACCTTAGGCGGTGCGACGGGATGTTTGCCCGGGTGCTTTTAGTAGCAGTTTTTAGAATATTGCTTCAGGGCCTGATAAAAATATTTTTGTTTGGCCTCGGTATCGCAATAGGTATCAATCTCTTTTGACAGGGCCGTTAGCTGTTGATCGAGGCTGACAATGGCTTCTTTGTGTTCTTTCTGGGCTACATCGCTCAGGGCCATTTCTGCAGATTTAGACAGTTTTTCCATTTTGCAGACCATTTCTGCTTTGCGTTCTGCATAGCCGTTGATCTTTTGCACATCTTCGTATGAAAGGCCTGTTCTTTCACTCTGGTTTTGCATGCGTTCCTGGTATTCTTCGTATTGCTGCGTATTGGGCGTTGCCGTAAGCTGACGGTTTTCGGTGGTTGTTTCGCGGGTTGATGAACAGGACGCAAGGATTATAATGCTGAGGGCCGGCAGGAGAAATGACAGGGTTTTCATCATGTCTGTTTTTTTTATGAATAGTTCTTGCAAAGATAATAAACTCCATGAACATTATTTGCCGGATAAATGTTAGTTGATGGCGACAAGGGCAGGCAGGCCTTAACCGGCCATGCCGGCATTATAAAAGCATAATCTGTTTCTCTCAGATTATTTTTTGGTTTTGTTTGATTCGAGAAAGGGCCGGAATTCCGGCCCTTTTTGCATGATGGGATGATTGATCTGATATTGATGTATTATCTGCAAATCCTTATTCCTGGTGGGGCGACACCACCTCGATCACTTCCGGCAGGTCCATGCCCAGTTCCTTGAGGTGGGAGATTTTCGGCACACCGTTCCTGGTCCATCCGCGACGCAGGTATACGGCATCGAGGAGTTTTTCATAGCGGTCTTCACGGTATTTCCTGAGCAGGGCTTTCTTTTCGGCGGTGGTTTTCCCTGCCGGATCGATGCCAATGGTTTCCTTCAGTTGTTTGTCGTAGCGTTCTGCTCTTGATTCGTATTCTTCATCGGTAACGGGCCCTGCTGCACGGAAAGGCTGGGCATCGTATTTTCTGGTTCCATAGCCCCGCCTGAGGTTAAAGATGCGCTGGAAATTGTATACCCTTTCCGACTGCCTGATCAACTCTTCCTTGCTGAAGGGTTTTCCCGTTACGGCGCTGTAAATGGTCACATAGTTATCGACGTGTTCGGGTACCTTGGCCGGTTCATCGGTTTCGGCATTGTTTTCGGGTTCAACGTCGTTCCAGGGCAACTTGCACAGGCCTACCAGTCCGAACCATGTACGGAACATGGGGAAATAGTGAAGGGCTTCGGCCTTGTCCTCAAAGGAGGGGATCTGGTTGTTCACCATGTCCATAAAGATGAGCCATGCTTCGTCGTGCTGCGGCCCTTTGTTGGTCATGGCAAATCCGCCCTGTTGGGCCAGTGATTCTTTGGAAACATATTCTGAGTATTCCAGCCCCTTGTTTTCCATGCCGATATCCTGAAGGAATGCGGGGTCGCCCCAGCCTTTTTCAACGAACATCGCTTTCATTTTGCGAACGCCCAGGCCGGCCACCAGCCCAAAGCCTTCGCCGCGGGCAAGCTGGTGAATCAGTTCCATGGCTGCATCGGCATTGCCGAAGTTCAGTTTCAGTCCGCCGGTGCGTTCTTCGTTGAGGATGCCGTTTTCGTAGCATTCCATGATAAAAGCCATCAGCGTTCCCCAGGTGATGGTGCAGATGCCATAGGTGTCGCAATAAAAGTTGGCTTCTATCACGTAGTCGGGGTTAAAGATGCCGCAATTGGAGCCCAGTCCGCCGGCATTTTCGTATTCCGGGCCGTCGACGATCACTTTCTGGCCGGCATAGGGGCCCGTCCTGACAAGGTATTCATCCACGCCCTTGGAGCAGGACATGTTGCAGCCGATCCAGCATCCATCCGGGATGCCCTGGGTAAAGCGCGATTTCCACACTTCGGAGTGTATGCCGTCGGCTTCGGGATGACTGCCAAACTTAAAATTGTGTACGGGTAACAGGTCATAATCGTTCATAATGTTCACCAGGTGGGCTGTTCCTTTGGTTCGCATCTCTGCCTGACTGTCGTCGAGCTCGCGCATTTCCTTGTTGAAACGTTTTCCACGCTCCATGATGGCCTGCAGGTCTTCCACATTGTTGAGATTTCCTTTTACCCCGGGAATGCGGCATACAATGGCTTTGATCTTCTTGTCGCGGAACACCGTGCCGATGCCGCCACGACCGGCCTGTTTCAGCCTGACTTTCTGTCGTTTGGAGTCGTAAAAGCTGAAGTTGAGCATGCCGATGAGTGAATGGCCGGCGGCAGCGCCGGTGGATACGACGGCTATGTTTTTTCTGTCTTTTTCGTCTTCGGCAAACATTTCGGTGAGCACTTCGGCCAGCTCGTGGCTGTCGATGGGTTCCAGCGGGGCTTCAAATATCTCCACTTCGTGTTTTACCCCGTCGATAAAGATTATGATGTCCTTTTCGGCCTTGCCTTGCAGTTCGATGGCATCATAGCCCGAGAACTTCAGGAAAGGGCCGAAAAACCCTCCCACGTTGCTGTCGATGGGGATGTCGGTTTGCGGTGAGATGGATACACAGATCGATTTCCCCGTTCCCGAATACTGGGTGATCCCGCCGATGGGGCCTGAGGAGATGTTGATCTCGTTCTCCGGGTCGTTCCATTTGGTGTCGGGCCCGGTGGCCTCCCACAGCAGGCGCAGGCCGTAGCCTTTGCCCCCGATAAACTTCTCTTTCATCAGCGGCGGAACCGCCTTTTCCTTTATTTCATGGGTTCCTACGTTGATATACAGGGTCTTGTCGGTGTATCCCCGGTAAAGGGGTTTCCATTCATACGACCATTTCTTTAAAGTCTTGTGGGCATTCTTCATTGCTGCAATATCCATAATGATTAGGCTTTTAATGCTGTTAAATAAGCCCTCAAAATTATTAATTTCTCGTCATCCTGCTAAGAATTTATAATATTAAAAAACTGACATGCAAATGAATGCATATCGGCTGTGTGATGATAATGCTTTCAGGTATACCGGATTACAGGCTGTTTAGAAGGGGTTTAAATTAGGTGCGGAAGCCCTTCATCCCCCGCACTTGTTATTATATGCAATCCCTATCCGGTTTGTGATAAAGACCGTTCCCACAGGTCCCTGTTTTAAATAACAAATATAAACTATCAGATTCCGGGTTTTTCAAACGATCAAAGTTTCACAGCCATCACCAGCAACTGAACAATCAAACGAAACTATTATCTTTGTGAGCAGTTATGACATCCGAAGCGATAAGGGAGCGGTTAAAAAGCAAAACAGCCGGTATAGCCGGCTGCGGGGGGCTGGGCTCCAATGCGGCCGTGGCACTGGCGCGTGTCGGTGTCGGGAAGCTTATACTGGTTGATTTCGACCGTGTTGAGGCTTCCAATTTGAACCGGCAGTATTATTTCCGTGATCAGACCGGACAGCCGAAGGTTGAGGCTCTGAAGCAGAACATCCATGCCATCGACCCGGAAGTTACGATCGAGACTCATATGCTCAGGCTCGACCCGGCCATGTTGGTTGAACTCTTTTCCGGCTGCGATGTCATCATAGAAGCTTTCGACACTGACCGCGACAAGCAAATGATCATTGAGACCGTATTGACCGATATGCCCGGCACTTACCTGATATCCGGACAGGGACTTGCCGGGTTCGGTGATAATGAGAGCATTGCCACAAGGCAGTACGACAAGCTCTTCATTATTGGCGACGGTTTGCGTGCGGTTTCCGACGGGCTTCCGCCACTTGCCCCAAGGGTAGGGGTGGTGGCAAATATGCAGGCCAACCTCGCCCTTGAACTCCTGATGAAAAAAGAATGAGATGGAAATTACACTGAACAACAGGAAAGAAAATATCAAACAGGAACCGATCAGCCTCGCTGAACTGATCAATTACAAGAATTATTCATTTAAAATGCTGGTAACCAGGGTTAACGGGAACCTGGTCAAAAAAGAGGAACGGGATAAGGTCATGATCAGGCCGGGCGATGAAGTGCAGGTACTGCACATGATCTCGGGCGGATGATCGACTTTGAGACGATGATGCCTTGGAATCCGGAATTTCGGGAAAACTTTGAGAAGTGACTAAATTCTGTTGTCTGTTGCCCGGAACCCGGCTTTCTGAAAGCCTGTCTGCAGGATAATCATACTACTTCCGCCACCACAAAGGTACTCCCGCCCACAAACACCATGTCGTTCTTCCCTGCATTTTGCAGTGCTGCGTGATACGCCTCCTTTACGGTAGCAAAGATGTTCCCCCTTAAACCATATGCCGAAGCAGCCTTTCGTAGTTCCGTTGCATCCATCGCCCTTGGGATACCGGCCTTGCAGAAATAATATTCAGCGGTGACAGGGAGCAGTTCCAGCACCGGATCAATGTTTTTGTCGGCCACCAGGCCCAGTACAAAGTGAAGATTTTTATGCGGTGTAAGGCCGATCATGCCCAACACTTCGCCGATACCGTCGCGGTTATGCCCGATGTCGCAAATGGCCAGGGGATCCTCCTGCAACACTTGCCAGCGGCCCAGCAATCCCGTGTTTTTCACCACATTTTCAATTCCCTGCCGGATATGGTCAGGTGATATGGAAAACCCCGCTATGCGCAGCCTGTCGAGGGCAGCAATGGCCGTGACCATGTTCCGCCTCTGCCACGGCCCCCTGAGGGCAGGTTCCAGTGACGTATGGTATGCACGGTCGGCGAAGACCAGTGAGGTGTTTGCCCGCTTCGCCTGCTCGGTAAAAACATGCCTGACCGCATCCTGTGTTTCTCCCACGATGGCCGGCACACCCGGCTTGATGATGGCAGCCTTCTCGCCTGCGATCTTTTCGAGGGTGTCGCCAAGGAATTGCATGTGGTCGTAACCGATGTTGGTGATCACCGACAAGAGGGGTGTGATAACGTTTGTCGAATCCAGCCGCCCGCCCATGCCGGCCTCGATCACGGCAATGTCGACCTTCTCATTCCTGAAATAGTCGAAAGCCATGCCCACCGTCATCTCGAAAAACGAAAGTCCGATCCCTTCAAATTCCTCCCTGTACCTGCCAATAAAATCCACCACCTTCCTTTCCGGGATCATCTGCCCGTTTATCCTGATCCTTTCCCTGAAATCTTTTAAGTGCGGTGATGTATAAAGCCCGGTTTTATACCCGGCCTGCTGCATCACCGATGCGATCATGTGTGATACCGATCCTTTGCCGTTGGTCCCGGCCACATGCACCGACCCGAAAGCGTTTTCGGGATTGCCGAGCAGGCGGCACAGGGCGGTGGTGTTCGACAGGTCGGCCTTGTAGGCAGCCGGCCCGATGCGCTGGAACATGGGCAGTTGGCGGTACATATAGTCCAGAGTATCCCGGTAGTTCATGCTGCAAAGGTAATGATGAATGATGGATAATGATTTGAACGGGGGATAAGGTTTGCAGGAGGGATTTTCTTTTCAAATCAGCCGGATTAACCGGGCTTATTAATTCAGTTTGATAAAATTATAGGTAATGACCCCTCTTTGCCTTTCGGGTGCGTTGGGGTCGGAGGCGAACACCGATCGCAGGGCGGCTTCTTCGGCCAGCCTTCGCAGGCGCAGGTCGGTGATGGTGGTCCCTTTTGCCCCGGCGATGGCCGAAACCACCTTGCCGCTGCGGTCAACCCTGATCTCCACCACTACCTTTCCCTGTTCTTCGGAGTCGTATGCAGGTTTGGGCAGGTGTTTCACACCCCGCCCCCCCAGGTCATAGCCTACACCTTCACCCTGTCCGCCTTGTCCTTCATAGGCAGAAGCAGCGGGCGTGCCGTTGGGGTCGCCCTGGTCGCCGGGCTGGCCGGTAACTCCTTCGTTGCTGCCGTCCCCGCTGGTCTGGCTGCTGCCACGGTACAAGGCCCGTTCAATCACCCTGGGTGGCTCCGGCTCAGGCTCTTCTTCCTGAATAATTTCTTCCTCTGCAGCTTGATCGTCGGGTTCGACAGGTTTTTCTTCTTCCTTTGGTTTTTCTTTTTCTTTAATGTCTTCCTGGCGGATGGCCGGTGCCTCTTCCACTTCCTGAGTGATCAGGTCTTCTTCGGGCTCCGGATCCGGGTCGGTTTGCGGGGGAGGGGTTTGTCGCTGCGGGCGCTCAACAGGCGGGGGCGACAATTCCTGCACAACCCCCATACCCTGGCGGCTGCTTCCCAGGTTTACTTCAACACCCTCTTCACCGGGCAGGGGAAGGGGGGTGGAAAGTGCAAAATACAGGAGCGCGAGCAACACCAGCAGGTGAAACCCGATGGTCACAACAAGACCCCTGAACCTGTTATTGTTCTCGCTCATGAATGCTATCGTTTTGGCTGGGTGGCCAGGATCACTTTATGTTTGGTATTGTATTTACGGTTGATGTTATTCACTGCATCGATCACGTTTACTACATACTGGACCGGAACGCTCTTGTCAGACCTGAGCACCACCGAAGCATCGACCTGCCCGGCAATGTTATTGTCGATCCGGTCCTGCAATTGTAATTCGCTTACGCGGTTTTCGTTTACGAAATACTGGTATTTGTCGTTGATGTATACCGTGACCGATTGCTTGGCCATGGTCTTGCTGTTGCTGGTCGGCAACAGCAGTTTGATGGCGTTGGGTGCCACCAGGGTGGAGGTAAGCATGAAGAATATTAGCAGCAGGAATACCAGATCCGACATGGAAGCCATGCTGAATTCCGCCTTTCTCTTATTTCTTGTTTGAATGGCCATGGTCGAAGGTTTTAGGCTGCGGGTTCATTCAGCAGGTCCATAAATTCGGTCGACCTGGCCTCGAGCAGGTAAACCAGCTTTTCTACCCTGGCCACCAGGATGTTGTAGCAGACGTAGGCAAGTATCCCTACGATCAGCCCTCCAACGGTGGTGATCATGGCCTGGTAGATGCCGGTAGAGAGCAATGAGATGTCGATATTGTTTCCGGCCATCGACATATCGTAAAAGGCAATGATCATGCCAATCACGGTGCCGAGAAAGCCCAGCATGGGGGCTGCGCCGGCAATGGTCGCCAAACCGGCAACATTCTTTTCAAGCTTCGACACTTCCAGCTTTCCCACGTTTTCGATGGCTGCGTTGATGTCGTTGAGCGGCCTGCCAATACGCATCAGCCCTTTTTCGATCATGCGTGCAATGGGGCTGTTGTTGCTTTTGCACAGCGCCAGTCCCGAGTCAACGCGGCCGCTTTTGATGAAATCGCGGATGTTGTTCATGAAATGCTTGTCTTCGCGGGAGGCCTTGTTGATGGTAAGAAACCGTTCAATGAAAATATAAACGGCTATGACAGACAGCAGGCCGAGTATGGCCATGATCCATCCTCCCTTCAGGACAAGTTCGTAAATGGTCAGGGATATCTCCGTGGGTTCCGTGCCGGCCTGTCCGGCCGCATCGGTCAGTTGTAATAAAATGCTTTGGATCATCTTAAAATATTTTGCATTAAAAGTAAAATGTTAATTACTTACCGTATCCGCCAATGGCCTCCATTTGTCAACATGAGTTTGTTAATATTAACTTGGAACGGGCCTTTTTATTTTATGCTGCGGCCTGCATTTGACAGTCAGGCCGGAATTATTTTTTTATTTAACGGGGGATGATGATCCTGCCCGAACTATGGTCTCTTCCCGAGCCGGTTACAGAACCAAGGATGTTTACCCTGTTTTGTAGACGCAACAGGCCAAGAAGGGCAAATATCATGGCTTCCTTGTAATCTGCCAGTGCCGCTCCGGGAACCACTAACTCAATGTTGCCGTGATGCCTGATCCTGTCAAGCAGGAAATCGTTCCAGGCACCCCCGCCCGTGATCAGCATCCTGTCTTTATTTTTATTATCAGCGACGGCGGCAACGCGCAGCGCGATATGTTCTGTGCAGGTCCTGAGAAGGTCGGGGATGGTTGCCGGGTTGTTGTTGAGCAATGGGAAAATATTTTCGCAGGCATATTCTCGTCCGAGTGAGCGGGGACCCCGCAGCTTATAGAAAGGCAGGGATTCGAGCTTCTCCAGCAGTCCGGGGAGCAGGGTTCCGGCAGCGGCTGTTCTTCCCCCCTCATCATAAGGCATGCCTGTTCTCTCTGCCAGGTAGTTAAGCATCATGTTGGCCGGGCAAACATCAAAGGCGATCCTTTTTCCGTCAAGGTCGTAAGAGATGTTGGCAATTCCTCCCAGGTTCAGGCAATATCCGTAATCTGCAAACAGCAGTTTGTCGCCCAGGGGCACCAGCGGCGCACCTTGTCCGCCCATTGCCACATCGGCACTTCTGAAGTCGTAAATCACCGGTACGCCGCACACCCGGGCAATCTCTTCACCGCTGCCGATCTGCAAGGTCAGGCCGGCAGTGGGATCATGGAAGATGGTGTGGCCGTGCGAGGCGATGAAGCCGGGCCTTAGCCTGTGTGTCTCTGTAAAATGCCTGGCTGCTTCACCCATCCATATGCCCAGTTCCCGGTCGGCGCGGGTGATGGCTTCCCCGCCGGCATCGGGCAGGGACAGCAGTTTCTTCCGCCAGGCTGGTGGATAGGGGATGGTCGTTGCCTGTATGATGGCATACGACCAACGGCCTTCGTCATCTTCCGAAAAACGGCAACAGGCAAGGTCAAGGCCGTCGTGGGAGGTTCCCGACATGATCCCGATGCCATGATGTTCCTTCAAAGCCATCCTTTATAGATGTTCGATCAGTTTTTCAAGTTCCATCCCTCTTGAGGCTTTTAGCAGGATGTGGCAGTTGTGGAACGGATGTTGTCTCAGCCATGCCGCTGCGGCTTCCGTATCGTCGAATACGGGAATGCTGTTATCAGTGCAAACGGCACGGAATTGCGGGCCAACCAGGATGATCTGTTCAAAATGCCTGCTTGCTTCCGCAAGGACTGCCCGGTGCTCGGCGGGTGAGTCAATGCCGAGTTCAAGCATGTCGCCCAGGATGATCAGCCGGGGTTCACGGCCAAAATGCCTGAAGTTCCTGAGGGTTGCCAGCATGCTGGCAGGGTTTGCATTGTAAGCGTCCATCATCAGCGTGTTGCTGCCCCGTGTAATAAGTTGGCTCCTGTTATTTCCGGGGATATATTCGCTGATGGCCCCGGAAATGTCATCGGGCCCCACGCCGAAAGAAATTCCCGCACAAATGGCGGCCATGATATTGGAGAACTGATAGTCGCCAAACAGCCTGGTGTCGATCTGCAGCTTATTCCATAGCACCTTTACAAAGGGTATTGCGTTGATAAGTTTTCCTTGCACATTGGCTTCGGGGTTGCTGCCATAGGTGGTTTTCGGCTGTTCCTGCAACAAGCGCATCAGCAGGCTGTCGTCGTGGTTCACCCAGATGCTGCCATCCTTTTTGATGAGGTGGCGGTATAGTTCGGTCTTGGCCCTGATCACCCCCCCGATGCTTCCGAAGCCTTCGAGGTGTGCCTTGCCGATGTTTGTGATGAGGCCGTGTGTGGGTTCTGCCATTTCACAGAGGCGGGCGATCTCGCCTTCATGGTTGGCGCCCATTTCAATAACTGCCAATTCATGTTCGGGTTTTATGCCCAGCAGGGTCAGGGGTACCCCGATATGGTTATTCAGGTTACCGGATGTAGCATGTACATTGTATTTGCGGGCCAGCACCTTACTGATAAGTTCCTTGGTGGTGGTCTTGCCATTGCTTCCCGTCAGGCCGATCACCGGGATATTTAGTTGCTTCCGGTGCCATGCAGCCAGTTCCTGCAGGGTTTGCAATGTGTTATCAACCAACAGGCAATCTTTACCCGTGTCGTATTGCGGGTCATCGATCACGGCCAGTTTGGCACCATTTTCCAGTGCCGGTGAAGCGAAACGGTTGCCGTTGAATTTTTCACCCCGCAGGGCAAAAAAGATCATGTTTTCCCCTGCTTGCCTGGAATCGGTGGTTAGCCCGGCCGACTGCAGGTAAAGGTTGTAGAGGTTTTGTATGGGCGCCATGGATGCAAAGATAAAAAAACCCCATCCATGATTAAGGGATGGGGTGAGGATTTGCTGTTTCGATATTTTTAGCGTCCCGGGTTCGGGCTTCCGACCCTTGACATGGCACAGCGGAAGCCGATATAGTTGGTGGCCACATTCTGGTTCATGAACCTTCTTTGCCCGGGGCTCAGGTAATAGGCGGGATCCCTCCATGAGCCGCCCTTGTATACGCGGGCTTCGTCGCTGATGAGCGAAGTGACCCCGTATTCATACATGGCATTGGTCTGGTTCGATTGTGTAGGCTCCGACAGCCAGTCGTTGCTCTCGGAGAGTTGCGACATCTGGTCACCGTCGAAGTAATTCCTGTTGTCGGCCTTGCGGTAGTTTTGCCTGCCAACCAGTTCCTCTTCGGTTACCTCTTCATAGCGAATGCGTCCCAGGCTGTCTTTGTCGACCAGGAAGCCGTCCTGGTCCCTGACGGCATTTTCAAAGATATTTCCCCTGTATGGGTTGAAGTCGGAGAAGTCTTCGAGCGAGAGCGGCCTGTAAACATCGAGTACCCATTCGCTCACGTTCCCGCCCATGTTATACAGTCCGTAATCATTGGGCCAGTATGAGCCGATGGGTGCGGGAATGTCGGCACCGTCATTCAGTGTTCCGGCTACGCCCATATAATCGCCCCTGCCTCTTTTAAAGTTGGCAACGAAGCTGCCGTAATAGCGTTTTTCGTCGGTACGGGTATAGTTGCCGTTCCAGGGATAACGCCTTCTTTCAACCACCCTTTCGTACAGCGTATTTCCGATCAGCCCGAGTGCGGCATATTCCCATTCTGCCTCAGTGGGCAGGCGGTAGCGCGGAAGGATCAGGCCGTCCTTGATACTGGCGTTGCGTTCGCCGGTAGAGTTGGGGTTGAGGTTCCTGAGGGGCTTGTTGACCAGTCCTTCATACTGGCCGGCCAGGTATGCTTCGGTATTAAAGTTGTTTTCGTTCTTCTGGTCGGGATCAAGGTCGAGAATGCCTTCGTTGATCAGCATCCATTCGTTTACCCTGTCGGTACGCCATGAGCAGTAGTCGTTGGCCTGTATCCAGGTAACACCCACTACCGGATAGTTGTGGTATGCAGGATGGCGGAGGTAGGTTTCAACCAGGGGTTCGTTGTACGACAGCCTGTCGCGCCACACAAGGGTGTCGGGCAGGGCATTGACATGAACCTGCGGATAGTCGGTGCCGAAAACCCTTTTGAGCCAGTACAGGTACTCAAGGTAATCGAGGTTGCTCACCTCCGTTTCGTCCATATAAAATGACGATATGGTTACCCTGCGCGGGAAATTATCCCAGTCGAACATCAGGTCTTCCTGTGTCGATCCCATAACAAATGTTCCGCCTTCGATCAGGATAAGCCCGGGCCCGGTGACCTGTTCCCGCAACTGGGATACTTCAAATCCACCGTTTTCAGGGTTGTTGTATTCCCAGTTTGTCGTTCGTGAATATTCCTTTTTTCTGAAAAGGCTGCATGACGACAGTGATGCGATGAAAACAATCGTTAGGAATAACAGGGCTAATTTGCTGTGTTTCATCATTTTCGTTGAGCTTAATTATTCGTTAGTGAGTTATTAACTAAAACCGCGGGCAATTTATTGCCCTGATGCGTCTTCTTTTTTGGTCGAGGCAATTAAATTGCCATCCCAGCGACACCTCATGTGCCCCGCCGGTTGTGTTTTTAAGTTGTGAAAGGGTGATATCGTAGCTATAGCCTACTTTTAGGCCCCTCCATTCAAGTCCGATCATGGGTACGATGGCGTCGGCATTTTCGAAATTATGCCTGAACCAGGCACCGGCCACGAAGGGCCGCTTATTAACATAAAGGCCGACATTCAGTTGGTGGAACATCCCCTGTTGCATGTACATGAAGTTGGGGGAGATGGCGAAGCTGCCGTAGTTTTCGTCTTCCACCACACTGCCGGTCAGATCAAAGAACAAGCCACCGTGTGCAGTGATCCTCATATTAAGTTTGCTGGCGCCTGCATCGTAAAACCCATTGGCGGGCTCGGTGAGGTGATGAACGGAAACGCCCCCGTATATGTTGCCCTTATGTGAAAATGCGATACCGGCAGCAAAGTCGGGATAGGCAATGCCGGTATTGTCGGGCGGTACTTCGGAAGTGGGGTTTACCACTCCCAGTCCGGGGTCGATCATGTCGCCGAAAACAAGGTTTTCCCACCTCAGTTTGGTAAGGATGTAACTGGCTTCAAGGCCAAAATTGATATATGTCCAGTTTCCTACCTGCAGGCGGAAGGAATACATGGCACTGATGATATTGGTTGTGAGCAGTTCTCCTGCATTGTCCCCGACAAAATACACACCTACCCCTCCCGAGATCTTTGGCACATACATGTCGAAGCCGGCGCTGTAAGTTACAAAGTTGTCGGGCAGCGATGGCCACTGGTTGCGGTAACTCAGGTCAATGCGCGGGCATACGTTTGAACCGGCCAGGGCAGGGTTGAGGTAAAGATGACTGGCATAGAACTGTGAAAAATGCGGATCAGGCACAGATTGGCCCCTTAAAGCCATTGCCATGCCAAGAAAAGCAAGCAGTGATAATGTCTGAAGTGTTCTTTTCATCCTCATCAGGATCGTTAATACACTAAAATAAGCCTACAATAATACAAATCATTTTGAAATATACCATACAAATATTTCGCAGGGAATTATATTTTTGCAATATTAGTAAAAGTACAACGTTTAAAATTACAATTCAAATATACTGATTTTTTATTATAATGGAATACCTCTGTTTCACCCCCGTCTTTTGCCGGGCCTTATATCAATACCCATGATCAACAGGTTTTCATTCTTCCTCCTTTTTTTTATAGTATTTCAGCCATTTATCTCTTTTGCCGATACGGGCCCCCTGAAGAAGGAACTTCGATGGTCGGATGTGAGCAGGTTTGGCATCAGTGATGACAGGCAGATGTATTTTCTGGCTTTTGAAGGGTGTATTTATGAGGAATCCACGGCCGACCTGCCTGTTTTCCGGGAGCGATTTTCGATTGGCGGCATAAACAGCCGTGTTGAGGCAGTGTTGTCTGACCAGCTATGGGAGGATCTGCCTTCAGGCGAAATTGAAAAGATAGCCGGTTCCGGCCTGATCGGCCCTTCACCCCGGGTTGTTACCGGTGTTGCGATTGAACGAAAGGAACCTTATGCCACCGTATCTTTCGTTCCGCTGCGCAGGGACCCTGCAAGCGGCCGTTACCAGAAACTTGTATCTTTCACCCTGAACATAAAGATAACCCCCACTGGTGCACCCTCAACGGCTGCAGGCCGGACCTACCGGCAGAACTCCGTGCTTGCCACCGGCAACTGGTATAAGATGGCCGTTAGGTTTTCGGGCGTACACAAGATCACCTACAATGAACTGGCAGCCCTGGGGATAAACCCTGACGGTATCGATCCCCGGAATATCCGTATCTATGGCAATGGCGGCGGCATGCTGCCCGAGCCCTGTGCCGCTTTTCGCTATGACGACCTGATGGAGAATGCCATCTTTGTCTCCGGCGAAGACGATGGTAGTTTCGATACCCAGGACTACATCCTCTTTTACGGCGAATCACCTCATGTGTGGGAGTGGGATGAAGGAAGACAGGTCTTTGTCCATACCAGCAACATTTATTCCGATTACAATTATTATTTTATCACGGCCGATCTGGGTGCTGGAAAGCGCATTCAGGGCCAGGCATCCGTAACACTGCCTTCAACACATCTTGTGAACAGTTTTACCGACAGGAAATTTATTGAAAAGGACGACCTGAATATCGTGAAGACCGGCCGCGACTGGTTCGAGTTTCCACCTTACGAAGTGCAGTTGAGCAATGATTATGACTTTAGCTTTCCCGATATCGTTCCCGGGAGCAACGTCAGCATGCGCAGCCGGGTGGCCGCCCGTTCTTCCACAGCCAGTAATTTTAAGTATTACCTGAACGGCACACAACTCATTGAAACACTGCCGGTGTCGACAGTCTCTTTTTCATCTGATCAGTATGCTCATACCGCTGGTAGTGAAAGCACCTTTGAAGCCGGAAGCCCGAATATCAGGATCAGGGTGACATACAGCAAACCTGCCTCGGCATCGGTGGGCTGGATGGATTACATCGCCCTGAATGCCCGGCGCTACCTGAAGTTCACAGGCGGCCAGATGGCTTTCAGGGATCCACAGGCCAGCGGTGTCGGAAATATAGCCGAATATGAATTGACGAACGCCATGGCTTCTGTAGAAGTTTGGAATGTGAGTGACCCCCTGAATGTGGCCCGCGTCGGGACAAACCTAAATGGCTCACTGATGCGTTTCAGGCTTCCGGCCGACAGCATTGAAGAGTTCGTGGCTTTCGACGGGACGTCCTTTTATGGGGTTGCCGCCGCCGGCAAGGTGGATAACCAGAACCTGCATGCCATCACCATGCCCGATATGGTCATCGTTTCACACCCCTCATTTCTCAGCGAAGCCAACCGCCTGGCAAACCATCACCGGAATTTCGACGGCATGGAGGTATTTGTAACGACTCCTCAGAATATCTATAACGAGTTTTCTTCGGGAGCCCAGGACGCGACCGCCATCAGGGATTTTATAAAAATGTTGTACGACAAGGCACCTCCGGGAAATGAATGCCGATACCTCCTGCTTTTCGGCGATGCTTCCTACGATTATAAGGACAGGGTGAGCGACAATACGAATTTTGTGCCCACCTGGCAGGACAAAAGGTCGATGAATATCATCACTTCTATTGCAACGGATGATTATTTCGGTTTTCTCGACGACAACGAAGGGGGATCGGGAACCAACCAGCTCCTCGACCTGGGCATCGGGCGCCTCGTAGTGTCAACCCCCGAGTCGGCCAGGCAGATGGTCGACAAGGTCATTCATTATACCACAGCCACTCCCGACGTATTTGGAAACTGGCGTAATGTGGTATGTTTTGTTGCCGATGATGAAGATGCAAACGTGCACATGCAGCAACATGCAGAAAAACTTGCCACACGCCTCGACACTACCTATGGCTACCTGAACGTAGACAAGATATACCTGGATGCCTATGAACAGATAAGCACTTCGGGCGGACAGCGCGCACCACTGGTTAACAAGGCCATCAATAACAGGATGGAAAAGGGCACCCTGATCATGAACTACACAGGGCATGGCGGGGAAGTTGGATGGGCTCATGAAAGGATACTGGAACTCAAGGATATTAACGGTTGGACCAATTACGGCAAATTGCCGGTTTTTATTACGGCCACCTGTGAATTCAGCCGCTATGACGACCCCACCCGGACATCGGCGGGGGAACTGGTTCTGTTGAACCCTGATGGCGGTGCGATCGCGCTTTTCACCACCGCCAGGGCCACCTATGGATCGCCCAATTTCCAGCTTAACAACGCCATGTTCGACCATATGTTCGAAGAAATGGACGGTGAATATCCGCGCTTCGGCGACCTGATCCGTTACGCGAAAAACAAGAGCGGGAATTCCACCGACAATGACAAGAAATTCGTTCTGCTCGGGAATCCGGCACTCAGGCTGGCTTATCCTGAGCATCGTGTACAAACCGTGCAGATCAACAATGTGAATGTTTCCCCCCTGAACGATACCCTCAGGGCCCTTCAAAAGGTGAGTGTCAGCGGCATCATCCTCGATGAGGCCGGGAACAAGCTTAACAACTTTAACGGAACACTCAGACCACTGGTCTATGACAAACCCACGCAGATAGAAACACTCGTTTCCGACCCCGCCAGCAAACCATTCACCTTCGGGCTCCGCATGGCCGTCCTCTATAACGGGAAAGCCAGCATCACCAACGGCGATTTTTCCTTCACCTTTATCGTACCCAAAGATATCATCTATAAATATGGATACGGGAAGATCAGCTATTATCTGAACAATAATGACATTGATGGAACCGGTTTTTACGGGAATGTCATTATCGGAGGTTTCGACAGCAATGTGCCCCCCGACAATGAAGGTCCGGAGATAGACCTCTATATGAATGATGAGAACTTCGCATTTGGCGGTATTACCAACGAAAACCCGGTATTGCTGGCCTTTGTGACCGACTCAAGCGGGATCAATACCGTGGGATCGGGCATCGGGCATGATATCGTGGCCACGCTCGATAACGATAACAACAATTCGGTGATCATCAATGACTATTATGAGTCAGATATCGACAGCTATACCAGCGGCACCATCCGCTATCCCCTCACGGGCCTGCCTGAGGGGCCCCATTCCCTGAAGCTGAAAGTTTGGGATGTGCATAACAACTCCAATGAATCCTATACGGAATTTGTGGTGGCTTCGTCGGCGGAACTTGCCATTGACCATGTGCTGAATTATCCAAACCCGTTTACCACAAGCACGGCTTTTTATTTTGATCATAATCAGCCCAATACGATGCTCGAAGTACAGGTGCAGGTGTTTTCTGTGTCGGGCCGTTTGATCAAAACCATCGATCAGTTTGTTATCAGCAATGGTTACCGTTCAGAACCCATTTATTGGGACGGCCGTGATGATTTTGGCGATCGCATCGGCCGTGGGGTTTATGTCTACAAGGTAAGGGTTCGCAACCAGGATGGCTCCTTTGCCGAAAAACTTGAAAAACTGGTCATTTTGCGGTAGATCAGGGCATAATCCGATATTTGGATGATGCGGGCAACCTCAGCAAGGAAATCCTTGTCTTGAATAAATAAAACAGTATACAGTATTATGATGAAAAGAAATACCACCCTGCTCTTTTTACTTCTTCTGTCATTCTTTTCTTATGCCCAAAAGCATGTGGCGGAAGTGCACCCGGGGCAGTATATCATAGAAGAGCGTTACCTTACAAGTGAAATATCCGAAATATTCCTCGATTTTGACCAGGCACGGCTGGATGATGCCTATGGCATGCTCCCGGTATATATCAGCCGTTTTCCCCTTAACTCTTCCGGGCTTAACATTATTGCCGGTTTTACGGATGTTTCCTGGCATGTATTGCATGATGAGCGCCTGCCGTTTGTAACGGGTATTGAGCATGTGAAAAATGAATTCGGGCTTGAGACTTCGGTTGTGTTTATCGATGGGAAGCCCTATGCTGAATTACTGATCGTGCCCTTTCGTAATGTAAATGGCACTTCCCTTGAAGTGATTGACAGTTGCAGGGTTGGCATTGAGATCATAGAGACCACGGCAGCAATGGTCCATCCAAAAAACAATTTTGTTCAGAATTCCGTGCTGGCCACCGGCGACTGGTACCGCCTGGCCACGAGCGAAACGGGGATATACAAAATTTCATACGATGACCTGCTGGAAATGGGCATTCAACCTTCCTCCATCGATCCGCATACCATCAGGATCTTCGGGAACGGAAACGGCATCGTTCCCGAAAAGAATTCCGATCCCAGGCTCGATGATCTTCACGAAAATCCCATCGTGGTTCATGGGGAAGATGACGGGTCGTTCGACCAGGATGATTATATCCTTTTTTACGGGCAGTCGGCCGTGTGCTGGAAATATCTTCCTTTTCTGGGTTACGGGCTTTTCAGCCATACCATCAACCCTTATACCGACCAAACTTTTTATTTTCTGAATTTTAACCAGGAGGAAGGGAAAAGAGTAGCTGTGACCGATTATTCGGGACTGACTCCTACTTCATATGTGAATGAATTTACCGATTATGCCGTTCATGAAAATGATGCGGTGAATATCCTGAAAACCGGCAGGGAATGGTATGGCGAACTCTTCCGCGACCAAACGGTGTATGAATATGCTTTCCAGTTTCCGAATATCGTGCAGGATTATCCCGTCAGCCTCATGAGCAACATGGCGGCGCATTCAACCATCGAGAGCAATTTCGATTTTTATTACGGCAATCAGCACCTGATGAAGGTTCCCATTTCCAAAATCTTGCTGGGTACGACCATTTATGCGTGGACAGCCACCCCCGATACCATTGGGTTTTATCCCAGCCAGGGCGATGCGGTGACCATCAGGGTGGAATATGACAAGCCTGCTTCCATATCGCAGGGATGGATGAATTATGTATCACTCAATGCAAGGCGAAAACTGATCTTTACCGGCCCTTTCATGTCGTTTCGCGACCACCTCCATTTCGGCCCCTACGCCGTTTCCGAATATAAGGTCTCGGCTGCCGGCGAAGGGATGGCCGTTTGGGATGTGACCGACCCTTTCTCCATTACCCGGCTGCAGGGCAGCTTTTCGAACGATAATTTCATTTTCAGGTCGCCGGCAGATGAGATCAGGGAGTTTATTGCCTTTGATGGCAGCGGATTTAACAAGGCGGAATTTATCGAAAAAGTGGAAAACCAGGACCTCCATGCCTATGACCCCGCCACCTACATCATCCTGACCCATCCCGATTTCATGCAACAGGCCTGGCGTATGCTGACCCTGCACCAGCAACTGGAAGGTATGAGCGGCTTTATCGTATCCCCCCAGGAGATATACAATGAATTCAGTTCAGGGAAACAGGATCCTGCCGCCATCAGGGACTTTATAAGGATGCTCTATGAAAAGGCCGATTCTGCCAACAGGCCGCGCTATCTTCTCCTGCTTGGCGATGCATCATACGATTACAAAGACCGCTTGCCGAACAACACCAATCTGGTGCCGACATATCAGTCGCTGGAAGCCCTTAAACTCGGCTATTCATTCGTTACCGATGACTTTTTCGGATTGCTCGACGATGGAGAAGGGGTCAATGCCTTCGGAAAATCGGTTGAGATCGGCATCGGGCGTTTTCCTGTTCATACGGTTGAACAGGCCTCACAGATGGTCGATAAGATCGAGGCCTACATGACCATGAAACCTTATGTGCTGGATGAATGGCGAAACTATATCAGTTTCATTGCCGATGACGAGGATCAGAACCTTCATTTCAATCAGGCCGAGAAGCTGCAGCACATGATCGACACAGGCTACCGTTCCTACAACCGCCTGAAGATATACATGGATGCCTTTCCGCAGGAGTCGGGCCCGTCGGGCAGCCGGTATCCCGGGGTAACTGCTGCCATTAACGATCTGATGGAGAAGGGAAGTCTGATCATCAACTACACGGGGCACGGGGGTGAAGCGGGCTGGGCCCACGAAGGCGTACTCGACATTCCCACCATCAATTCCTGGGATAACTTCGACCGCCTTCCGCTTTTTATCACAGCTACCTGTGAATTCAGCCGTTTCGACGACCCCAGCCTCATCTCTGCCGGCGAATATGTCTTTCTGAATCCCAATGGCGGAGGTATCGGCTTGCTTACCACATCCAGGCTGGCCTGGGCCGATCCGAATTTCCGGCTGAACCGGGCCGTATACCAGTTCATGTTTAAAAAGCCGGGTGGGGAATATTACCGTTTGGGCGACATAGTCAGGCTGGCCAAAACCGATCAGAACAACGGCATCAATATCAAGAATTTTGTCCTGCTGGGCGATCCCGCCCTGAAACTGGCATACCCTGAATGCAATGTGGTGACAACCTCTGTTAACGGCAAACAAACAGGCTTTATGCCTGATACCCTCACCGGCATGGCCCAGGTCAGCATCAGCGGCATCATCAAAGATGTGTATGGCGATACCCTTCGCGACTTCAACGGCCTGCTCTATCCTTCGGTCTTTGACAAGGAGGTGATGATGTCGACCCTCGGGAATGACCTGGGTTCGCTGCCAGCACAATTCTATGTGATGGGGACAAAGTTGCACAGGGGTAAGGTGACCGTGGAGAACGGCGAATTCAGCTTCGACCTGTTCATGCCGCAGAGTACCCTGATAAATTACGGCTTTGGCAAGATCAGCTATTATGCTTACGATACCATTAACTACCGGGATGCACACGGCTACCGCAAAGTTACCGTGGGCGGCGCAAATCCCGATGCCCTTGCCGATGTTACAGGGCCTGAGATGAGTCTGTTTATGAACAATACGGATTTTGTTTCGGGGGGGCTTACCGGAAGGGATCCGGTTTTTCTGGCATATCTCTTTGATGAACATGGCATTAATTCAAGGGGAAGCGCTATCGGCCGCGATATTACCCTCACCCTGAACGGGGATTCGGACAGCCCGGTGGTGCTGAACAATGTTTTTGAGCCCGAACTCGACTCATACCAGGCCGGGTGGATCAGCTATCCCTTTACAGACCTGCCCGACGGAAAGCATTACCTTACCCTGAAAGCCTGGGATAATATGGACAACCCTTCGGAAAAAACCATCGAATTTGAGGTTAGCGTCGACAGGCCGGTTGCGCTCACCGGTGTGATCAATTATCCCAACCCCTTTACCGATATCACCTATTTTGTCTTTGACCATAATAAACCGGAGAACAGCTTTAAGGTTGAATTGCGCATATTCAATATAAATGGTCAGCTGGTAAGGGTGATTACAGCCAATACACCGGCGCAGGGGCTGACAGTTACCCCCCTCGCCTGGGACGGTACCGACCAGGGAGGAAACAGGCTGGGGCACGGAATGTACGTTTACCGACTGCACGTGACCGATGAACAGGGAACGGTTTTTGTCCAGACATCAAAACTGATCTATACGGGCCGCAAATAATTCAAAACCTTGACAACTTATTCACCTGTTTTTTGTTACTTGAACCAATAAAGTGTTATTAAATTGAATATCAATCATGGCGTGCAATATATGTTTCCAAATTATCGTTACATTTGCACGTTTTAAAATCAGACCATATTATATGAAACGAAGCAGTCTCTTTCTGATATTGATTTTTGCGGGGATGATCTCTTCGAAAGCACAGGTTACATACGACCAGGTTGGCGGTAAGGATCAGTTAAACACCATCACAACGGCGGTGCCCTTTCTGATGATCGCTCCCGATGCCAGGAGCGGTGCGCTGGGCGATGCCGGCGTTGCCTCTACACCGGATGCCAACTCCATGCACTGGAACCCTGCCAAATATGCCTTTGTCGACAAACAGATGGGCTTTTCCCTCTCATTCAGCCCCTGGCTGCGTAAGCTTGTTAATGATATTTATCTCGGGTATCTCACCGGTTATTATAAGATCGACGACATGCAAACGGTGGCCTTCGGCCTCAGGTATTTTTCGCTTGGAGAGATCTTGTTTACCGATGAAATCGGAAATCCGCTGAATTTTTATTCACCCTACGAGTTTTCGCTCGATGGTACCTATGCCAGGAAGTTTTCCGAGAAGTGGTCGGGCGGCGTGGCAGGCCGGTTTATATACTCAAACCTTACGCAGGGGCAGTATGTCGGCGGGGCCGAATCCAGTGCCGGCGTTTCCGTTGCAGCCGACGTTTCGGTCTATTACCAGAACGAAATTGAAATGGGTAACCTCGACGGCCTCTTTGCCTGGGGCTTGAACATCTCCAATATTGGTACCAAGATATCCTATAACGAAACCAATATTAAAAAGGATTTTATCCCGACGAATTTCAGGATCGGTCCCTCGCTTACGCTCGATATTGATGATTATAACTCCATGACCTTTATGCTCGACCTCAACAAACTGCTGGTGCCGACGCCGCCTGTTTATGAGCGCGACTCATTCGGGCAGTTCATAACCACGCCCGATGGCGAAAAAGTGATCCTGAAGGGCAGGGACCCCGAAGTGTCGGTGGTGCAGGGAATGATACAATCATGGTACGATGCCCCGGGCGGTTTTTCTGAAGAAATGAGGGAGTGGAGTTTCGGCGGGGGTGTCGAATACTGGTATAACAAGCTCTTTGCCATCAGGGGCGGATTTTTCTACGAAGACAAGACCAAGGGAAACCGGAAGTTCTTTACCCTGGGTGCCGGTTTGCGGTATAATGTTTTTTCGATTGATTTTTCATACCTCATCCCGCTCGAACAGCAAAACCCGCTGGAAAACACCCTTCGGTTTACCCTTCTTTTCGATTTTGACGCATTTAAGAACCAGGATTAAACCATGGATTGGCGGATCGGCCACGGATATGACCTGCACAGGCTGGTGCCCGGCAGGCCTTTGTGGCTGGGCGGGGTGATGATCCCTTACCACCTTGGGCTTGAAGGCCATTCTGATGCCGACGTACTCATCCATGCCATTTGCGATGCCCTGCTCGGGGCCGCTGCACTGGGCGATATCGGCAGGCATTTCCCCGATACGGACAAGCAATACAAAAACGCCGATAGCAAGCTGCTGCTCGAAAAGGTTGTATCCATGCTTCGCGAAGGGGGCTGGGCCATTCATAACCTTGACGCCACGCTGGTGCTTGAATCTCCGAAAGTTTCTCCCTATATTGAAGAGATGAGGAAGTTGCTCGCCCCCATCCTGAATGCCGGTGCAGACAGGGTTTCGGTGAAAGCGACCACTACCGAAGGCTTGGGCCCCGAAGGCAGGGGAGAGTGCATTTCGGCCCACGCCCTGGTGCTGATCGTTAAGGGCAGCGGCTGAGCCGTTTTCGCCCTGAAAAAATGATTACCTTTATACCCGGCCAGGAATCATGGACTACCGCGACTACCTATACCTGCTTGAACTCCTGCTGCTGCTTGCAGTGTTCATCTACCTTCTTCGCTTTATTTTGTTCAATTACGGTGGCAGGATCCGGAAGCCGGCATCATGGGTTGCCGCGGTAAAGGAAGGCCGGGTGCCGGAAGCCCTGAAAAGGCTGGAACGAAAATATCCCGACCGCATCCGTTTTTACAACTTCTGGCTCCAGGCCGAACGGCTCAGGCGAGAAGACATTGCCGGCAGCATGGCCGAAGTGGGCGTATACAAGGGCCGGACGGCAAACGTCATGCATCGCTGCGCGCCGGAAAGACCCCTGCACCTTTTCGATACTTTTGAAGGTTTTCCCGCTTCCGATCTGGAAGAAGAATCGGGCCGGGCTGCCGGATATACCACCCGGCACTTTGCCGGCACTTCACCCGGCAGGGTCCGCGCCCTGCTCGGCGACCCTCCCGGACTCACCATTCATAAAGGTTATTTTCAGGATACAGCCGCTGCGGTGGAAGACGAACGCTTTGCACTTGTCAGCCTCGATGCCGACCTTGCCCGGCCTACCCGGGCTGCCCTGGCATTTTTTTATCCGCGGCTTGCTCCCGGTGGCGTGATCCTTATCCATGACTATAACAGCGACTGGCCCGGGCTGGTTGCAGCCGTCGACAACTTTTGCCGGGATATCCCTGAAAATCCTGTTCCGGTTCCCGATGCCGACAGCACGGTGATGATCATAAAATCAAAAGCATAATGCCGGCATAACTGGCCTTGTCTTTAATCATAATTCTTCTTTGGCTTTTTAACGCGCCAATTCATCAGTAAGCATGAACCGCTTAAAGGAATTATCTTATTTTTGTCATTAACAATTAATGGCATATTTTGAAATCCCGTTTATCATTTCTGTGCATACTCATGGTTCTGCTGGCAATGATTTCCTGCAGCAATACGAAGCATTTGCCCGAAAACCGCTACCTTCTGACGCAAAGCAGGATCCGTTTTGCCGAAAAGAATCCGGGTGTGGATGCCGCAGAACTGGCAGGCCTGAACAGGCAAAAGCCCAACAAACGCTTTCTGGGCCTTATGCGATTTAAACTCTGGGCATACAACTGGTCGCAGAAACAGAAGGAATCAAGATTCAGCAACTGGCTCGAAAATACCGTGGGGGAACGTCCGGTGCTTCTCGACACCTTCGACATTGACCGCAGCCGTAACGAAATGAAGAAATACCTCGAGAATACAGGCTATTTCTACTCCACGGTCGATTACCATGTAGATTACCGGAAACGAAAGAAAAGGGCACATTTAAGCTATATCGTGCATCCCTCCAGCCCATACAGGATCAGAAAGGTATTTTATGCAATCGAGGATCCTGCACTCCTGGGCTGGATCATGAAGGACACGGCCGCAGCCCTGGTCAAGCCCGGCCATATATATAACGTATACACCCTCGACAGGGAACGGGAAAGGATAACGAATTTCCTGAATAATAACGGCTATTTTGGTTTCGTTCGCGATTATATCTTTTTTGAGGTCGACAGCGCCTTTAATTCCAGAGAGATGGAATTATATGTCAGGGTGAAAAATATTAAGCGGCCGGATCCCGACTCAGCGGGTAAATTCATTGAACAAAGGCATTTGCGATACAGCATCAACAGGGTTACGATAAACACCCACTTTGACCCATCAGGGGCGGGTGCGGCTTACGACACCTTGGTTGAAAGATCATACAGAGGCCCGGATGATCGGCAGGCGATAAGGTATAATATCCTCTACCGCGATAAGCTTCGGATAAACCCCAAATTGCTTACCCAGAACATCCTCATCGAGGAAGGCGAAGCTTTTAAACAAAGGGATGTGGATGAGACATACAAACGTTTTGGCTTTCTCGACATCTACAAATATGCAAACATCAGCTTCAGGGAGCAACCCGGGGAGCCGGATACCGTTAACGGCCTGTTGAGGAAACTCGATTGCCGGATCAACCTGCAGCGTGCACCGCTGAACCAATACAGCATTGAAGCCGAAGGGACCAACTCGGGTGGTGACCTTGGCATTGGCGGTAACATCACTTACCGGAACCGTAATATTTTCCGGAACGGGGAAACGCTGCAACTGAAATTGCGCGGCGCCATGGAAGCACAACGAACCAACAGGCCCGAAGAGGAAGACCAGCAACAGTTTTTGTTCTTTAATACCTTTGAATACGGGGCCGAGGCCCAGCTCACATTCCCCCGTTTCCTGATACCTGTTAAGATGGAAAGGTTTTCGAAGTATTTCAGGCCGGTAACTACCATCAGTACGGGGTATAACTACAGGAGGCGTCCTACTTACGACCGTTATGTGATCAACTTTATATTTGGTTATAAATGGCAGGAATCAGAATATAAAACCCATATCGTTCTGCCCCTTAACATCAGTTCCGTCAAGGTGTTTCCCACACAGGCCTTCATCGAGGAGCTGAAAAAGATCAACGATACCAGGCTGAAGAACCAGTATACCGATCACCTGATCATGGCTTTTCAATACAGTTTTATTTTTAACAACCAGGATATCAAAAAAGTCCGTGATTTTTTCTATTTCAAAGGTGATATTGAAACTTCCGGCAACCTGTTCAGTCTTTTCAGCCAGGCAGCGGGAAGTGTCAGGGATACGGCAGGATTTTACAGGATTGCGGGTATCAGGTATGCCCAGTACGGAAGGGCCGAACTCGACTTTCGTTATTACTGGGTGCACACAAAGGCCAGCCAGGTTGTATTCAGGGTCTCTGCAGGGCTGGGGCTGCCCTATGGCAATTCCGAGTCGCTTCCTTTTGAAAAGGGCTTTTACCTGGGCGGAGCCAATGGCATGCGCGGATGGATATACCGCGACCTTGGACCCGGTGGATTTTCGGATGACGGGAGGAATTTTGATAAGATGGGTGATATGATGATCGAAGCGAATATCGAATACCGTTTCCCCGTGTATGGTTTTTTCAGGGGAGCCCTGTTTACGGATGCGGGTAACGGATGGCTGTTGAATAAAAACGATAATTTTCCCGATGCCGGTTTTAACCCCGACACTTTTTACAGGCAGATTGCCTGGGATGCCGGCATCGGCCTGCGCTTCGACTTCGATTTTTTTATTTTCAGGCTCGACTTTGCCACCCGCCTGCGTGATCCTTCCAAGCCGGAAGGAAAACGCTGGGTGGCTGATCAGGGTATCTGGTTCTGGAATTTCGGAATTGGATATCCTTTCTGATGAATTTGCCAATGAATGATTTCCGCTATTTTGCCAAGCAATGGCATGATGCCTTTCCCTATCCGCCCACATCCGGTCAGGAAGAGGCCATCGGCATGATATCCGAATTTATCACCCGGCCGGTCAACGACCAGGTATTCCTGTTAAAAGGCTATGCCGGCACAGGAAAAACGTCCCTTGTCAGTTCCCTGGTTGAAGTGCTGAAAAATATCAGGATGCGTTCGGTGCTGCTGGCGCCCACCGGCCGGGCCGCTAAGGTTATGACCAGCTATTCGGGGCGAAGGGCTTACACCATCCACCGGAAATTATACCTGCAGTCGGCTACCTCCGACGGAAGGATCCGTATTAACCTTTCGGACAATAAACATAAAAACACACTTTTTATCGTTGACGAAGCTTCCATGATCTCCGATAACCCGCAATCGGACGGGAGCCTTTTCGGGAGCAGGAAGCTGTTGAACGACCTTGTTACCTATGTTTCGCAGGGTGATGGCTGTAAGCTGCTGCTGATCGGCGATACGGCGCAACTGCCGCCTGTCGGCATCGAGCTGAGCCCCGCCCTGCACATACAATACCTGAAAAGCAATTTCCGGCTTGAAGTACTCACATTCGAACTGCAGGAAGTAATGCGGCAGGCAAGGGATTCGGGGATACTCTCAAATGCCACTGAATTGCGGGAAAAGATCGGAATGGATGATCCTGAATTGCCTTTGCTCGACAATGAAGGCTTTGCCGATGTGGTCAGGCTGGAAGGCACCGAACTGCAGGATTACCTGCAGGATGCCTATGCATCGGGTGAACTCAACGATACGGTGGTCATTTGCCGGTCGAACAAAAGGGCAAACCTCTTCAACAGGGAGATCCGCAACCGCATCATTTACCACGAGGATGAAGTGTGTGCGGGTGATTACCTTATGGTGGTGCGAAATAATTATTTCTGGCTGCCTGAAGGTTCCGAAGCAGGCTTCATCGCCAACGGCGATATGATCGAACTGCTTCGGATCAGAAATACACGGATGCTTTACGGACAGCGTTTTGCCGATGTCACCTTTCGCCTGGTCGATTACCCCGGCGAGAAAGAGATTGACGCTTACATCATGCTCGATACCCTGATGGCAGAAACACCTGCATTGCCTCCTGCCACGCAAAAAAGCTTTTACGAAAACGTGATGAATGACTATGCCGACATTCCCTCCCATGCATTGCGTCTGGCAAAAATGCGTCAAAACAAGTGGTTTAACGCACTTCAGGTTAAATTTGCATATTCGCTAACCTGTCATAAAACCCAGGGCGGGCAATGGAAATATGTATTCGTGGACAAGGGATACCTGCGGGAGGATATGGTCGACCGGGAATACCTGCGCTGGCTGTATACGGCCATCACCCGTGCAACGGAGAAAGTTTTTTTAATCAGTTTCCCGGATGAATGGTGGCATACATAAGTTTTATTATCTTTGGATAGTCCTGAATCAAATAACCAATGTGTTGAAACCTTTGTTTACCGGTATGGGAATTATTGTTATTGCAGCCAATAAATTGAGGTTCCATTAAACTGTTAAACTAAAAATCATTGTGATGAAAAAGAATTTGAAAGTGATCTCAGCTGTCCTGGCCGTATTGGTCATGGCATTGTTCCCCTTGCTGGCCGTGGCACAAAACGGCTATGAAATTTCTTCGTTCGAAGGCAGGTTTACCATCACTTTTCCGGATAAACCGGCATATTCAGTCGAAGATGTTGAAACCGATGTGGGCATGCTGAAAATGCATACCTATATCTTTGAAGGCTCCAACGATGTGGCTTATCTGCTGGCATATATCGATTATCCGCAGGATCTGGTTGAAGAATCCGATGCCGATGACCTGCTAGAAGCAGCGATGGAAGGTGCCGTGGGGTCCTGGGGCTTCGACGTGAACAGCATGAAGAAGGAAACCAGATGGCACACTGGGTACAAAGGCTTGTATTGCAATGGAAGCGTAGACGATACCCATACTGCCTACGAGGTGATACTGGCCGGAAACCGCCTTTTCCAACTGGCCATTCTTCAATACAACAGCCCGATAAATCAGAATGATCTCAACACGTTTTTCACTTCTTTTAAGATCAGCGATTAAGATGCCTTTTCCAAAGGGCTTGCGGCCTTATTTTCCGTGTCCTGCCATGGTCGCAGCGGTGGTGTTATCGTGGCAGCCCCTTGCCGCCCTTTTATCGCAAAGCCTTGAATACCTTGAACAGCGTGGATCAGAGGTTTTTGAATACCATTATACTTTTACCGAAACGGAAAAAGGATACAGGATATTTGTTCACCGGATGAAAGGGAATGATACTACCGATTGGCAGGTGCTTACTACAGGCCCCGGCTTTAAAACCCTTTCATGGCGGTATGTGCGCATGGGCGAAGAAACCGACGTGGAGGCCAGGTTGCTGCATGATGGCGTTCAGATCAGGGGGCGGCTTGATGGGAAAAAAATTGATGAACTGGAAAAGCCCGGTAAAGGAGAGCCATGGATACAGCTTTTTCCGATGAACCCGGGCATGGAGCAATTCATTTTTTCGGCAGAGGATGAAATTGTGTTCTGGTCGATAGGCACCGAAAGACCGGCCGATATGGAGATCAACAGTTTTAAGGCAAAAAGGAAGGAAGTCGCCTGGTCGGATGATTTTGGTTGTGAGGTGCTGCGCATTAATTTTGCTCCTACGGGCTGGCGTTCGTATTTCTGGAACGGCGATTATTATTTCCGTCCATCCGACGGACGTGTGATCGGGTACAGGGGAGACGGCGCCCCCGGCAAACCTTCATCCAAAACCACCCTGGTAAGGGAGAATTAAAACATCGATGGTAATGGGATGAGTTTTCCGTCGGGATGCGGCCAGGTGGCAGGAATGAAAAACGGGAAGAAAAAGAAAAGCCTCACAATTCCCATGCAAGGCTTTTTGATTAAGCTAACTACTTATAAAGCAGAAAATTGAGTTTTAACCCAAAACTCGTGGGAGTTACTGGATTCGAACCAGTGACCCTCTGCTTGTAAGGCAGATGCTCTGAACCAACTGAGCTAAACTCCCCTAAAGAACGATCATCCAAAAGGGACAGCAAAAATAAGTCGAATAATTGGTTTGGCAAAATATTTTAGGAAGGAAATGTTGATTTTGTTTAAAATCAGCATTCTCCTTATCTCAGCAGGGTAATATCACTTAATTCAATGTCAGGCCTGCGTATCGTCTGCATCCGCTGCATACATCGGACTCAGGTTAAAGCGGTCGGGGTGCCGGGGATGCTTGTCGCGGTAAAAATCCTGTATGGTTTGCAGGTCCTTTTCATAATCACCGCTGGGATAAAGGGTCAGGCCGTAACCCACTTTTTTTTCACGGTAATCCAGATAAACACAGCCGATGGGAACTTTGGCCTGCATGGCAATGGCATAAAACCCCTTTTTCCATTTCCTGACCAGTTTTCGCGTTCCTTCCGGTGTTACCATCAGGTAAAAACTTTCGCTCTTTTCAAATAACCCGGCAACATGATCAATAATGTGGTTGTTGCGGTGGCGGTCGACGGGAATACCGCCTGCTTGTCTGACCAGCCAGCCAAGCGGACCGCCAAAGGCTTCTTTCTTGATCAAAAAACGCGTCTTCATACCAAGGATGGTAGCGGCAAACCTGCCGAAGACAAAATCGAAATTACTGGTATGCGGTGCGGCCAGCAATACGCATTTGTTTAATCCGGCCGGGGGCCGCTCGGCAATCTTCCATCCCGATACCCAAAAATAAAACCTGGCGAAAAGACGTATCATCCGTATCGTTTATAATAATGCAAATATATCATAATTCAATCCTTACTCCAAATCATTGCCTTCAACATCGTTATCATGCTATAATTATGGACCAAAAACAGGAAACATTTACATCAATTATTATCTTTGTTACCGAAGTTTAGTTGTTATATTCATTAAAACCCTCCTTCCATGAAAAGATTTTTTGCGCTGGCTTTCGCCATCCTTGCTTTTTTCTCTGTCCTGGCGCAGGACATTAACTACAAAACGGAGGCTTCGGTGCCCCTTGATCCTGCCGTGATCTACGGTACCCTCGATAATGGCCTCACCTACTACATCCGTGAAAATGCCAAACCCGAAAACAGGGCCGAGTTTTACCTCGTGGTCGATGTGGGTGCGGTACAGGAAGATGACTCGCAGGATGGCCTGGCCCATTTTTGTGAACATATGTGTTTTAACGGGACTAAAAATTTCGAAAAACATGAGATCATCCATTATCTGCAATCGATTGGGATGAAGTTTGGCCCTGAGATCAATGCGTTCACCGGGCAGGACGTTACCACTTACATGTTGCAGAAAGTTCCAACCGACAAGGCTGCCACTGTCGATACGGCACTGCTCATCCTTTTCGACTGGGCCTATCATGTTGCTTTTGAGGAGGAAGAGATCGATTATGAAAGAGGCGTGATCCATGAAGAGTGGAGAACACGCAGGGGAGCGCAGTTCCGTATGATGACGAAAACCAGCAAAACCTTGTATAAGGGATCGAAATATGCCGACAGGGATGTGATCGGCAATATAGACATTATCGACAACTGTGATTATGAAGAATTGAGAAGGTTCTACCGCGAATGGTACCGTCCGGAACTGCAGGCCGTGATCGCCGTGGGGGATTTTGATGCTACAGAAATGGAGGCGCGAATCAGGGAGCTTTTTTCACAGGCACCCGTACGTGAAAATTTCAGGGAAAAGGAAATATACCCGGTTCCCGGCCATGAAGAGACCTATGTGGCCATCGAAACGGACCCTGAAGCACAGTATAACCTGATACAGGTTTACTGGAAACACGATATCGCTCCCGAAAAAAATATGGGCTATTACCGTAAAAGCATACTCAGCCAGGTGTATGCCATGATGCTCAACAGCCGCCTGGAGGAGCTTACCCGCCAGGATGATCCGCCTTTTATGTATGCCGTAAGCATGTATAGCAATATGGTGAGAAGCAAGGATGCTTACATTGCTTTTGCATTGACTTCGAACGAGAATATCCAGGCAGGACTGGAGGCATTGCTGGTTGAAAATGAAAGGCTGAAGCGACATGGATTTACCGAAACGGAGTTTGAGCGGGCACGTGCCGATTACCTCAAGCAGATTGAAAAACAATACCGTGAACGCGATAAGCAGGAGTCCGATGCTTATGTATGGCAGTATTATTCCCACTTTCTGCAGGATGAACCTTCGCCCGGTATTGCATACGACTATGCTTTTGTTCAGCAGTTGCTTCCTGAAGTTAGCCTTGATGAAATTAACCGCCTGGCTTCGGAATGGATCATTGATGAAAACCGCGTGGTGGTGCTTACCGGGCCCGAGTCGGAATCATCATCCATGCCTGATCCCGACGCGGTGCTGGAACTGGTTAAAAAGGTTGATGAAATGGAAATCGATGCATATGTCGACAGGTACTCGGATGCGCCGCTGATGGCCGAAATACCGGTTCCGGGCAAAATCAGTAAAAAAAGCAGGGATAAAAAGCTCGGCACCCTGCGCTGGGAATTGTCAAATGGGGTTCGTGTGGTTTTCAAACCCACGGATTTTAAGGAGGATGAGATCCTGATGACGGCTTTCAGCTATGGCGGGACGAGCCTGTATGATGTGAAGGACCTGATGACGGCCGAAAACACTACAGGCGTCATCGGTAAGAGTGGGCTGGCAGGATTTGACGATACGGAACTCAAGAAGAAGTTGTCAGGCAAAATTGTCAGCGTCAGCCCCTTTATCGGGGAAACTTCCGAAGGCTTCAACGGGCAGTGCTCACCCGATGACCTTGAAACCCTGCTGCAACTGGTGTATTTATATTTTACAAGTCCCCGCCAGGACGAAACGGCTTATAATGCTTACATGAAGCTGATGAAAGGCCTGATCGACAACCGTTCCAACAATCCCACATCAGCCCTTCAGGACACCATTATGGTAACGCTTGCCAGCTATCACCCACGGGTGAGGCCGCTTACAACAGAACTGCTTGATGAAATCAATTTCAGGAAATTGCATTATATATTTTCCGAGAGGTTTGGCGATCCCGGCAGCTTTACATTCTATTTTGTAGGCAACATCGATCCTGAAGAGGCAAAACCGCTGATCCTTGCCTATCTGGGCGGATTACCCCTGGTCGAACGCAATGAAAACTGGAAAGACCATGGCGTCAGGCCTCCCGGCGGAACGGTGGAAAAGGTGGTACTGCGGGAGATGGAGGTGCCCAAGGCAACCGTATCAATTATATACACCAGTGTTTACGATTACGATAATGCCATGGGCAGGATGGAACTTTCGGCCCTTTGCGATATTTTGGATGTACGCTATACCGAAACCATCCGCGAAGAACAGGGCGGGACTTATGGAGTGGGCGTGCGGCCGCAGCAGGTTAATTATCCCTGGGAACACTATATGGTCAGGATCTATTTTGATTGCGATCCCGAGAATGCCGAAAAACTCAAGGCCATTGTGTACGAGGAAATAGAAAAACTTAAAACAGAAGGCCCCCAGGCCAAAGACCTGAAGGGCGTGAAGGAAAATCTCCTCAAAGCGAGAACCGAAAGGCTTAAACAGAACAGGTTTTGGTTAAATACATTGAAAAACATGGATTTTGACCAGGCCGATGCGGGCAATTTCTTCAAATACGAGGAAATGGTCAACAGCATGAGCATAGAAAGCCTGAAAGATGCCGCCAACAGATTCTTTAATATTGATCATATCGAAGTGATCATGCTGCCCGACGGCGAAGTTGAAAATATCAGGAACCCCATGCTTAAGAATTGATCTTTGGGCTGTGAACCCACGGAAGTGGCGGCGTTAGAAATCGATGTCGAGGCCAAGCTGGTTGCGAAGGTTTGTGATTTCGGGATTTTTCTCCGCCATTTTTTTATAGATCTCGTCAGGGAAATATGCCTTGTTTTTCTGCTCATCCGGATCCGCCAAACGGATGCCTGCAGTGATGAAGTCGTTGTTCAGATCTTTCCGGAGATGCGTAAGCATGCCCGGCAACAGGTCTCTGATCTCCTTTTCTATAACTTTGTTGTTTGCCGTGATCTCAATTTCGAAGTTTTCCTTTAGTACAGGCATGGCATCCGTAAGGCTGCTACGCAGGTTTTGGGAGTGTTTGCAAACTGACGCAACACAGGCTGCCCAGCAGCTATGAAGATCAGCTTCACTGAAAGGGCTTTTGTTTTTCGGGCCAACAGTTACTTCCGTTTTTTTGTCGTGCCTGCCATTGAGCTTTTCCGAAGTCTTTTTAATGGAATATTGGTCGAGGATGGGATCCGGAACAGTTTCTTTCTTTACGTCTTTCTTAACGGCCGGTTCTTCCGCAACACTTTCCTTCTTCTCCTTTTCACCGGGGTAATCACTTTTTGGCGGTTTGGCCGGCCCGGCCCCGGCCCCTGGATCGGGCAAAACAGGTTTTTTTTTGTTTTCGTCTTTTTTGTCGCGGGGATATCCCATCAATCCACACATCTGCAAGGCCGAAAGCTCAAGCAAAAGGCGTTTGTTGCTGCTGGTCTTGTATTGGCTGTCGTACTGATAGTTGAT
>CAYOLA010000050.1:0-7611 GCA_964404735.1 uncultured Bacteroidales bacterium | reverse complement strand
AACCGGAGGCGTTTATCCATTGCGGCTTCCTGTCCGCTGTACAGCAGGGGCATGCCCGGTAAGGTAAAAGTCAGCATGGCAAAAGTGCCGGCGGCATCGCCCATGCGTTCGAATACGGTGCCGTTCCATGAGTTTTCATCATGATTTGTTATAAAAAGCATCCGGTAGGCATCGGCCGGAAATGTGGAATCGTGCCTGCTGAAATACCGGTCGAGGTCTTTCGTGTTCTTTTTCCCGGCGGCAATGTCGTTCATGATATGGTGCAATTCCCATGCATAGGACATATCGAAGGCATTGACATGATGATCAGGCTGTTCTGCTTCAGCCAGCATAAATACCTTCTTGATCCCATCCAGCTCGCTCCGCGCCCTGTCCCAGAAATCAACCGGCACCAGCCCGGCCACATCGCAGCGGTAGCCGTCGATGTCTGTATCGGAAACCCAGAACTTCAGGGCATCAAGCATTTTCCCGCGCATCTCCTCATTGTTGTAATCGAGACCCGCCACATCACTCCAGTCGTATGGCGAAACAATATTTCCACCCTCATCTTTCAGGTAATATTCAGGGTGTTCGGTCACCCATGCATGGTCCCAGGCTGTATGATTGGCTACCCAATCGAGAATGACGTACATCCCCAATTCATGCGCCTGTTCGACCAGCGCCCTGAAGTCGTCCATATCCCCGAATTCAGGATTTACAGCCTTGTAATCCTTCACGGAATAATAACTGCCCAGGCCGCCTTTGCGGTTTAGTTCCCCAATGGGGTGGATGGGCATGAACCAGAGGATATCCACGCCCATTTCCTTTAACCGGGGAAGGTGCGCGGCGAAGGCCTCAAAGGTGCCTTCGGGGGTATACTGACGCAGGTTGACCTCATAGATCACGGCATTTTTGCTCCATTCGGGATGGACGACAGATGACACGGGAGGTATTTTTTCCCTGATGGTTTCTTTGCATCCTGAAATAAGCAAACTGCCCAGCAGCAGCACTGCCAGGATCAGTATAAGGATCTGTGGAATTAGCATTTTTCTTTTCATTGTTTATCAAGGTTTTAGACAAGGGTTGCCAACCTTATTAAGGCTGGCAACCCAATTCGGTAAAATTATCAATAATCATATCCGCCTCTGCAAGGCGTTCCCTGGTATTCGTAGTGGTGATGGCCACCACCCGCATCCCGGCTGCAAGGGCAGCATGAATACCCGAAACCGAATCTTCTACCACCAAACATCCGGCCGGGCAAACATGCAGTTCCCGGGCAGCAAGAAGAAAGATCTCAGGATCTGGTTTTCCCTTTGCCACCATACTGCTGTCGACCACCACATCGAAATACTTGCGCAGGCCTGTATTTTTCATTACAAAGTCGACATTCCCCGGCGGGGCCGAAGTGGCAACGGCCAGTTTCATGCCCATTTCCTGAAGACGCTCCAGCAATTCTGCCAGGCCCACGGCCATCCTCACATTCCCTTCATATAGTTCACGATATAGTTTCTCCTTCTCCCCTGCATATTGATACAGGTGATCCGGATCAAGCGTGTCAGGAAAAACAGCCTCCAGGATATCCTGGTTTGTCCTTCCAAAAAAATGTGAAACATCGCCTTCGACAGTCAGTCCGTATTTCTGAAAAAAAGTCATCCATGCCTCATGGTGATAGGCATGGTTATCGACGATCACGCCATCCATGTCGAAGATCACGGCCGCTGTATTTTTCCAGATTTCCATCTATTTTTCAGCAGTATATATGTCGAATGAGCGGCTGCCGAGGGTTACAGACATCCTGTTTTTCCGCAGGCCCGGCAGTGTACCGAAATGGCTTTGCAGGCTGATGCCTTCAAACCTTTCCGGTATGTCAAAGGTAAGGTTTTTTGTTTGCGACCCCTTGTTCATGACCACGATAACGATCTGGTCGAAAAAGCTGCGGCAATAGGCATAGGTATCCTCCGTTACCAGCAGGCTTTCGAAATCACCGTATATCAGCGCAAGCGAGTTCCGCCGCAGCGAGGCCAGCTTTCCAACTTTTTCCTTCAACTGCAGTTCCTCTTTATCCAGCTCATCGAAGCGCATCATCCGCCGGCTGTCGGGGTCGTTGCCGCCTGCCATCCCGATCTCATCGCCGTAATAGATCACGGGCAGTCCGGGAATGGTCATGTTAAAGGCAAAGAGAATGGCCGTAACAAGATAGGCATCGGGGTTTCCCACTTCTATCGTGCGTGTCCAGCCGGCCAGCTTCGCATCCTCATCGAAACGGAGGCTGCCGCCGGCATAGGAAGTGAAGCGCCCGCGGTCCTGGTTACCCGAAATATAGCCCATCAGGTTATGGGATCCATAAAAGCGCATACTCTGATGGAGGGAAGCATCAAGCCTTTCAAAGGATTCGGAAGGGCGGATCAGCACGGCCAGGGCATCGTCGTATACGTTAAAGTCGAACTGCGCATCGAGCATGCCGCTGTTCACATAGCTGCCGATCAGTTCGGGGCCGCCGTAGGTTTCCCCGATCTGGTAAACGGGCCTGTTTTCCGGCAGCACTACCTGTTCCTTCAGTTTGCGGGTCAGCGTACGCCAAAAGACGGCCGGGATATGCTTGGTGGCATCATGGCGAAAGCCGTCGAGCCCGTACTCCCTGATCCAGTAAACGGCCGAATCGGTCAGCATCCCGTACACTTCAGGCTTCGAAAGGTCCAGTGTCGGGAGGAAAACATCAAACCAGGTGGTCAGCCTGTACTCATCCCACCGCTCCGTGTTCAGGCTTCCGTCGGGCAGGTAAAGCTCCGTGGCCCAATCCGGGTTTTCCCGGTATACGGGATGCTTTTCATGCACATGATTGGCAACAAAGTCGAGCAGCACGTTCATTCCCTTTTCATGGGCCAGCGCTACCAGCTCATGCAGGTCTTCCTCCGTTCCGTAGCGGTCGTCGACCTGTGTAAAGGAAACAGGCCAGTAGCCATGATATCCCGAAAAACGGGAAGGCGGGTAGGGCCAGAAGCCGTATGCACCTTCAGGATTTCGCACAATGGGGGAAATCCAGATGGTGTTCACGCCCAGCTCATCAAAATATCCCTCTTTAAGTTTGCTGATCACCCCTTTCAGGTCTCCCCCGTGATAATCGGCCGGCGGAAGCACCAAAGGATCATTGAGGGGCCGGTTGTTGGCAGTGTCGGCATCGTAAAAACGGTCGACGAATACGTTGTAGAGGATCAGTGAATGATGGTCGTGACGGCTGAGGGATGCAGCATCCTGCAACACCCTTCCGTATTCAAGCGGGATGAGCAGGTCGTTCGAAACCCCATATTCATTAAACGCCCAGGCACGGATATAGGAACGCTCCATCTCCGCTGCGGCCCCGGGTATCCTGATCATGATGTTCTGCCCCTTTTTCATGGACAGATAATCATTGTTCAGGAGGTAATTTTGCCATAAGACCAGCAGGCCATCCATCTTTCCCTCACATTGGATGCTGATGACCTTCCGGCCATGATTGAGGGTAAAGAGCGAAGGACGCAGACCAGGCACATCCATGCCCACCTTCAGCACCGAGTTGAAGCCTCCGGCATTATTGTCGCGCAACTCGGGATTGGCCGGATCGGTCATCCACAGGCCGTCTGCTACAAGCTGATACTGATATGCGCCCGGGTTGAGCAGCAGGCTGGTTTTCCAACTCCCGTCAACCAATTCGAAGTTCGTCCTCCCCGCTGTCCAGCCGTTGAACTCCCCCGCAACACTCACCGCATCGTATTTACGGCCGGCCGGATCAAAAGTCAATTCAACTTTTTGCTTTGCCGAACGGAACAGCGGAACCGATTCGGTTATACTGTCGGCTTCAACCTGCAATAGATAAACAGCCTCTGTTGCCGCAACAGGGGCAATGGTGACCCTGCCATCGCGAAGGTGGAAAAGCGAGTCAGCCATCCCGGGTATTTCAATCCCTTCGATGGCCGATGTATCCCGGAAATAATCAGACAAGTATACCACCGTGGTGTCATATTCGAGCAAAACCGGCGATGCCAGCCCGACGATGTTCGAGGTAGCGGGCAGGTGCACACGTTCGGCGCGACGGCATCCCGCAATGGTCAAAAGGATAAGTATCAGGTAAAAACTTTTTTTCATCATCATACATTTTTTATCAACACCATATTATACCATGCAGCCGGATATTATCATGCATATACAGGCAGGGCATGGTGGTTTCATACCAGGATTCCCTGCATGCAGCCGTATCCATGGTTATTTTTCATGGCTGATCTCAAAGATCATGGCCGACCTGGGCGGCAGGACAAACTGCTGCAGGTCGTTGCAGGCCGACTGCGTTGTTACTTCGAAAGCCTTGCGGTTTCCCGACAGGCATTCGTCAAACCTTTCAAGCGGAGGCATCTTCACCCCGGCCATATTGTTGTTCAGCACCACCATCACCCTTTCTTCCTCATATATCCTGAAATAAACATAAATGCCGGATTCGGGAAGAAAATGGATCAGTTTTCCCTGATGGATCGCCTGTTTTTCCTTCCGCCAGTTCTGGAGCAGCCTGATATATTCCCTTGCCTGCACCTGCCTGCTTTGGAGGCCTTCGCCGGTAAAGGCATTGATCTTGTCGCCGGCCCATCCCCCCGGGAAGTCTTCACGGATATAGCCATGTCCGCGGTGCTCCTCTCCTTCCATCAGTATCTCCGTTCCATAATATACGCTGGGGATCCCCCTGGTGGTATAAAGGAATGCCATTCCCATCCTGAACTTGTCAAAGTCGCCTCCCAGGACGGTGAAATAGCGTGACATGTCGTGGTTGTCGGCAAAGATCAGGTGGCTGTATGGGTCATCATACAGGAAGTCCTGTGCAAGCACATAATACAGCCGCGGCATGCCTTCGGTCCAGGTTTCCTGTTCATTGAATGCCGCTGCCAGGGCATTGCGAAGGGGAAAATCGGGCACATTGGTCAGGTGTGAATTATAGCCGAAGCGTTCGGTAGCGGATGCGGCGTACCAGGCGGTGATGGCTTCTTTCTGCAGCCAGGCCTCCCCTACCACGTTAAAGCCCGGGTACTCCAGCAGTATCCGCTGCATCCAGCGAGCCATAAAAGCCTGGTCGGAATAAGGATAGGTATCCATCCGGATGCCATCGAGGCCGGCATACTCCACCCACCAGATGCTGTTTTGGATGAGGTAGTTGGCCAAAAGCCCGTTCTGCTGGTTCATGTCGGGCATACTGGTATCGAACCAGCCGTTCAGCATCAGGGTTTTATCATATTGGGAAGCATGGGGATCGGAGTTGACCGGAGCGCGGTAATTGGTACGCGTAAATTCAGGCCACTGGTGTATCCAGTCATCAGCAGGCAGGTTTTCCATCCACCAGTGCATATGGCTGCAATGATTGAACACCATATCCTTGATCACTTTGATGCCCATATCATGGCAACGGTCAACAAACTGCACATACTCCCCGTTGGTTCCGATACGGGGGTCGAGGCGGTAAAAATCGCTGATGGCATAACCATGGTATGAATAGCGGGGGTTATTATTTTCCAGTACGGGATTGAGCCAGATGGCCGTAAAGCCCATGTTGCTGATATAATCGAGATTGTCGGCAATGCCTTTCAGGTCGCCGCCATGCCGGCCGTCGGGGTTGTAGCGGTTTGCCTTCTCCAGCATGCCCGGCAGGTCATCGTTCATGGGGTTGCCGTTTGCGAAGCGGTCGGGCATGATCAGCATCATCACATCTTCAGGCCCGAAGCCTTGTCTGTCGGCGCTGCCTTCGGCGCGGGGGTACAGCTGGTATTCGTACGAATACTGCACATCCTCGTCCCGCAGGAAGTCGATCACAAAACTTCCCGGCAGGGCGGAATCACCGATCAGGAGATCGAGAAACAGATAATCGGGATTGCCGGTCTTCACAACGCCTTTCAGCATCACCTCCTGATATGTCATGACGGGTGAGGTGGAGGCAATGCCTTTTGCATGCACCAGCAACTGCAGTTCCTGCACCGCCATGCCCGTCCACCAGAAAGGCGGTTCCACCTTTGGCCTTTGCTGCGCAAACAGGCTTGAGCAAAGGAGGAGGAAAACATTGAACAATAAAATTTTCATTTTCAGGTCCAGTTATAAGTGAAAATTCAAGAAATTGATCATTAATAGCTTTTACAAAGATAAAAATAAAAAAATGAGCAATTTAGTCTTTCATCATTCAATTGCAACCAATAACGAAACCCTGGCACCCGCGTTTCAAACGCAACACAAATGATTCAAAATAAGAAGCGATTATTGAAAAAGCACCTTGTCAATTCGTTTAAGGAACGGGCATAATACGGGCGTTTCCCATTCTTATCATTACCATTACGAGCACTTACGCCAGCCTGTATAAATGCCATCGGGCCTCCCGCCAATTCTCACATAAGCGGTATCAAATGAATTGATTATTATACCTGACAGCAATAAAAAAAATGTATTTATCGAATGATGATCGTTGTCGATTGTACCGTATTGGAACCGTATATAAAGCGAATTGTATACGCTCCCTTTTTGTGGCCGGACAAATCAATATCAAACTCATTCATACTGGGAAAAATCTCTTCTTTTGAAAAATCTACTAATCTTCCTTGCATATCATATGCTTCCCAGTAAACTTTTCTTAACCCTTCATCCATAGAATTTATTTTTACATTAATCTTTCCACTATGCGTAGGATTAGGATAAGGCATGAACAGGTCTTTTGTTCTCTTTTCAAGTCCGTTTTCGTTTATTCCAACAGGTCTGGCTTTCTTAACAATATAATCTGGACCTACAAAAGAGGAATTGGTTATATCTTCGTGTCCTGTGAAATCCAATCTAAAAATTGAATCTGTTGGGGTCACGGTTATTAAATTTTGATTATATGTGTAATAAGTTGGCCACCAGGTTTCTAAACTGTCTTGGTATTCGGGTTCATAGATATAAGAAGGGTGAACAATATCGTCTTTACCCAGATAAAATGTATCTTGTATTGTTTCAGGATTTGTCCATTCAAGTGCATTTGGTTTGTAAACGTTTACGTGTTGAAGTCCATTAATACTGTGATAACAAATTGTATCATTCGCTTCGTGAGACCAATCAAATTGCCAATTGTAATGTTGAGAAGATAGTGAATCCGGGTCGTAAGTGGAATTTACAATTGGAGGATTTTGATTTGTGATTACTTCAACTCCGGGAATTGGATTTTCAGCAATTGGAAGACCTCCTGTGTTTGAAGGAATTAATTCATCTTTGTAATAAAGAGTCCAATTGTATGGAAAATAATCCCAATAATGAGGATCCATTGAAACCTGTGTTGAAATTTCTTCTATTCTGCTATTGTGAGAAGGGTCGTATATACTATCTCTTAAAACATGCGTGAATTCATATGCTGAGCAAGTTCCGGCAGGTCCAGGTCCAGAAATCTCTTGCCTGTTTATTGCAAAAACTCCAGAATTATCACTTCCTTCTGAAAGAGGAATTCCATTGTTATTCCAATTTGAAAAAAGCATAGGTGTTCCATTATAAACATAAGTAAAAACCGGTTTTGCTGTATCTTGAACTGTGATTATTTGAGCTGGTCTTCCATAAATTGGATTTGTGCTTGCATAAGTTGTATCAATGATGTTGCTTGAGTCCGAC
>CAYOLA010000049.1:0-2812 GCA_964404735.1 uncultured Bacteroidales bacterium | reverse complement strand
GCATGGATATATGCGGTTTTGGTCTCGGTACTGCTGCCGGCAGGGCCGGTCACGGTCAGGGTAACACTGTAAACCCCGCTCACATCGTAAAGCACCAGTGGTTCAGGGTCATTGGAAGCCGGAGGGAAACCACCCGGGAAGGTCCATGTCCATGTATCAATTTCGCCCCGCGACACATCATGGAACTGCACGCTCTCGCCCAGCATGATGTAATGGGTCTCGGAAAAGAAGCCCGCATCGATGCAGGAATTTACGTAACACTGGGGAAGGCCGAGGGTCGAAGTGCCGTCGAGCAATATACCCTGCCACTCATAATTGCAGGCCACGCCATGTTCATCCGGATCATGGATCACATCCAGGTAGGAAGCAGCATTCCTGGCAACATAGATTTTTCCGTCGGGACCCGCCATGATCGCACCGAAATCATGTCCGGCGGTATTGGTGGCCACGGTGGTCCATGTTTCGGCCAGTATGTCATACTGCATTAGCTCATCGAAGTCGGCAGCATAAAGCATGGTTCCATCGGGTGAAAACGCCAGGCCGTAAGCCCACGTCATGGAATGGTCAAAAGTACCCATCATATCATAAACCTGTCCGGTTTCGGTATTCAACCTGAACAACTCAAAATCAACGTCTGTCATACTATATAAGGCGTTGGCAAGGTATTCCCCGTCGGGGGATGCTGCCAGGTAACCACCTTTGTGATGGTGATGGGACAGGATGGAGCCCATTGCGCTTTCCACCGGGCCGCTCAGACCGTCGCGGTCGAGCAGAAAGCTCATAAACTTGTTGCTGCCAAATTCATGGGTCACGATCCAAATATCGCTGCCATTGGCATGGGTAACGGCGGTTAGCTTTTCAGTAGCCTGGCCAACCGGCAGTATGTTCATATTCAGACAGGCGGGTACAACATCCCCCATTCCCGACCTCAGGTTCATATCAACAATGCTGTAATTGAAGCCATGTTCACCCGCATCCCAGTAACCGGTGGTAAAGACATAATAAATATGGTTGCTGCATGGTTTGGGCACGATGATGGCCGATTGTGTAGAGGAAGTATGGCCAAACAGCGAGCCGCTGCCTGGCATGGGGTTGTGATCGCGGTCCCAGATGGTAATGCCGTCGGTATAGAAAAGCATGTTGCCATCGGCATCGTGGATCACCGAGCTGCCTTCGCCGGTGTTAATGCTGCCCCCGGCGATTGAGGCCGGCGGTACAATGCTGAAATCAATTCCGGCACCATCGCCGAAATACCATTCGGTTGCCTCCGCCTCCATGCATTCACAGGCATCGCAAGCAAGGAATACAAGCGCATCGCCAACTTCCATACCCGTACTGGTATTTGTCAAAACCGTCCCGAGAATGTCGAGGCTGCTGCTGCGGAATTCTCCAACCAGTGCAAAGCACTGCCCTTCATCCTTAACAGCAATGCCGTAGCCATATTCATCGTACAAAGAAGAAGGACAAAGGTCATAAACCGGCATCCCGTCACTGTCATATCTGACCATAAACAGCTCTGAATAATTATTGTTCGTGGCATTCAGGTTCACCCCCAGCCCGAAATCAATTTCGCTGCTTCTGAAATAACCGGTAACATAGCATTCGCCGAAGGCATTCACGGCAATGTCCATCCCGGCATCATCAAAGTTCCAGTCGCCCGAACCCCCGTCGGCGCCCCGCATCCAAACGGGTGTGCCGTCATCAGCGATCTTCGCGGCAAAAAAATCTTTTGTATAATACCCGGTACCGATGATGGCACAGGAATTCGAAAGCGAAAAGCCGGAGGGAAGGATCATTTCCTCTCCATCGAAATAACCGGTAACATAGGCATTCCCCGAAGGGTCGACGGCCACGGCCGTGCCACATTCGTCATGGTCGCCTGAAGAGGAGATGGCCCACATCAGATCGATACCCGACATGCTCACATCGGCCTGTAATAAAAACATATCATATCCGGCCGATACTGACAGGGATGGGATGCCGGATCCCGGAAATTCAAGTAAGGGACTGTTAAATGCGCCGGTAATGTATAATATCCCGTGCGGGCTGATACTGATACCGCTTGCATAATCATCATCAATCCCGTAAATGGCAACACTTTCTAAAAAGGTCCCTGTACCAGGGTCATAAGCATTCAGAAAAACATCCCTGTGTGGCGCCACACCCAGATAACCGGATACATAAACACCAAAATGATGGTTAACGGCTATTCCCGTGGCTGTTTCGTCAATCCCCGCTAAAGAAGGATTGTATGCGTCTGTAACATCCCCGCTTATGGGATCTATTTTGGCAAAGAAAAAGTCGAAATCGCCTCCACTTGCAGAATGAGGCACAGCCACGCCGCCAACAGAAAGGTCAGTGGAATTGAAATTGCCACAGATATACAATTCACCTGTAGCCGTAATACTGATACCGGTACAGGAATCCGTTTCGCTGCCGTTTCCGGCGATGGCCCAGAGCACCACACCACTGAGTTTATCGTATTTGGCACAGAAAAAGTCAATCCCTCCCGAATTTACCAGGGTGATTTCCGAGGTGGTACCGGCATTGAATGATATTTCCGGGCTGTTAAAATTTCCGGTTACATAAATATATCCGTCGGGGCCGATGGCAACTGCATTGGCCGACTCAAAACCCAGGCCGGACGGGTTTCCGGCCCATTGCAATTCCTGCGACTGCATATTGATCATGGAAAAGAGCAATATGAACAGGCTGATTAAGTTTGTTTTTTTCATGGCAGTTGTTTTTATTGGTTTTTTTGCCAAATGTACTGCCCCGGCGTAGCGTTTTCAAGGAGAAATGAGTGAAAGGG
>CAYOLA010000048.1:0-1659 GCA_964404735.1 uncultured Bacteroidales bacterium | reverse complement strand
TTCCCTGCGCAGGCGGGCCACGGAAATGTTAAGCTGTTCGCGGTACTTGGCCACGGTACGCCGCGCAATATTATAGCCTTTCTCCCTGAGAACGGCCGTCAGTTGTTCGTCGGTATAGGGCTTGCCCTTGTTCTCGCTATCGATGCAATCGCTCAGGATCTTTTTTATTTCGCGGGTCGACACCTCCTCGCCCGAATCGGTCTGCATCGATTCCGAAAAGAAGCTCTTGAGCAGAAAAGTGCCGAAGGGCGATTGCACGTATTTGCTGTTGGCCACCCTGGAGATGGTTGATATGTCGAGGTTCACCAGGTCGGCAATGTCTTTCAGGATCATGGGCCGCAGCCTGGTCTCGTCGCCGGTAAGGAAATATTCGCGCTGAAACTCCATGATGGCCTTCATGGTAACATAAAGGGTATTTTGCCGTTGCCGGATGGCTTCCATGAACCACCTGGCCGAATCAATTTTTTGCTTAACAAACAGGAAGGCGTCCTTTTTCTGTTTGTCTTTCTTGTTCCTGGCATAGTCTTCGAGCATTTCCACGTACGACCGGCTGAGCCTGAGCTCCGGGGCATTCCTCGCATTTAGTGCCAGCTCCAGTTCGCCATTGGTGTTGGTGATGATGAAGTCGGGGATCACGTAGTAATTCATGCGGCTGGTTTCGCTGAGCGAGTTACCGGGTTTCGGGTTCAGTTTGAGGATCTCGCTGATGGCATCTTTGAGTTCTTCCTCGCCCACCCGGGCTTTCTTCATGATCTTGTCGTAATGCTTTTTTACAAATTCATTGAAGTGGTCTTCGAGAATGGTGATGGCCAGCTCAACGGCGGGCTCGCCGTTGAGTTTTCGCCTGAGTTGTATGAGGAGGCATTCCTGCAGGTTGCGTGCCCCCACGCCGGCCGGGTCGAATTCCTGCACCACCCCGAGCACATCCATGATCTCCTCAGCATTGGTATCGATATTTTGCGAAAAAGCCATATCGTCGGCCATGGAAGCAATGTCGCGCTGCAGATAGCCCGCATCATCGAGGTTGCCAATGATGGTTTCTGCAATGGTCTTTTGCTTTTCCGTAAGTATCCGCAGGCCCAGTTGGGTCAGCAGTATATCCTGGAAACTCACGCCGCTGGCAAAGGGGATCTCCCTGTGTTCATCATCGGCACCCTGGTTCTGTGATGCCAGGCGGTAGGCGGGTATCTCGTCGTCGTCGATGTAATCGCCCAGGTCGAATTCATCCTTATTGTTGTCGTAATCTTCTTCCTGCTGTGCATCTGCTGCATCATCCTTGTCTTCACCGTTCATATCGCCTGCGGCCTCATCGCTCACCGATAACTCCTCCAGGGCGGGATTTTCTTCAATTTCCTGCTTGATCCGCTGCTCAAGGGCAACGGAAGGTATCTGAAGCAGTTTCATCAGCAGGATCTGCTGGGGCGAAAGCTTCTGAAGCAGTTTCTGTTGTAGCCGTTGGTTAAGCATGGTCCTGGTCCGGTAGCGTGCATGAATTCATATCACCGAAAATAATAAAAAGCAAAATAAAAACCAATTTAAATAAGGGAGAAAACAAAAAAGTTTTCAGAATTCCGCATTCTGCGGTGTGCGCGGGAAGGGGATCACATCGCGGATGTTGCCCATGCCCGTGATAAAGAGCATCAAGCGCTCAAAGCCAAG
>CAYOLA010000047.1:0-13885 GCA_964404735.1 uncultured Bacteroidales bacterium | reverse complement strand
GTGCATTCAGCGAAGAGATGATCAGGGATGCCATCGAATATGAATTGTCGCGTGGCGGACAGGTATTCTTTGTCCACAACAGGGTGCAGAACATCCTTGATGTTGAATACATGCTGCAGCGTTTTGTTCCGGGGGCCCGGATCGCCGTGGCACATGGGCAGATGGAAGGCAGGGAACTGGAAACAAGGATGGCCGGTTTTATTGAAGGGGAGTATGACATCCTGCTGGCTACCACCATCATCGAGTCGGGTCTCGACATCCCGAACGTGAATACCATCATCATCAATGATGCGCATCATTTCGGACTGAGCGACCTGCATCAGCTCAGGGGCAGGGTAGGCCGCGCCAACCGCAAGGCTTTCTGTTACCTGCTCACCCCTCCCTTGTCAGGATTGACAAGGGAAGCCCGGCAGCGCCTGAAAGCCATCGAGGAATTTGCCGGGCTGGGAAGCGGGTTTAACATTGCCATGCGCGACCTTGATATCCGCGGAGCGGGAAACCTGCTCGGGGCAGAACAAAGCGGATTCATATCGGAGATCGGCTTCGAGATGTATCACCGCATCCTGGACGATGCCATCCGTGAGCTTAAGGAAAAAGAATTCAGTGAGCTTTTCGCTAAGGAAGAAGATACAGCTTATGTTGGCGATTGCCAGATCGAAACCGACCTGGAACTGCTGATCCCCGATGAATATGTTTCAAATATACGCGAAAGGCTCAGCCTTTATAAGGAACTCGACAACATAAAAACCGAAGAAGGCCTGATGGCGTTTCAGAATACATTGATCGACCGTTTCGGGCCACTGCCCGGGCAGGTGAGCGGCTTGATGAACGCCCTCAGGCTAAGGTGGCTTGGCGGCAAGGCCGGATTCGAAAAACTGGTGATGCGCAATGGAAGCCTTATGGCATATTTTGTCAGCAGTCAGGATTCGGTTTATTACAATTCAGGTACTTTCAGGAATATACTGGCTTACATACAGGCACACCCTGCAGCATGCAGGATGAAGGAAACTCCAGGCAGGCTCAGCCTGAGTGTGCGACGCATACCAACGGTAGATGATGCCCTGCTCCTGCTCCGGCAGTTGTTGCAGGAGGAATAGAATTGTTTTTTCGGACGGAATTTATTTATCGCACCTTCCTGATCAGGTAAATGTATACAGGGAAATGGTCGCTGTAGCCACCAATGTAAGCTCCATAAGAATAGGTGCGCCAGGGATATCCCTTAAAACGGCCTTCCTTCTGGATCAGGAATTTTTCATTGAAGACTTTTGCCTGGTAAAATTTATAGGACGACAGATCTTTACCGGTCAGGGATCCGGAGAGCAGGATCTGGTCAAAAAGGTTCCATGAATCCCGGTAGGCAAGCGAACCGATACCCTGTGCATTTAATGTTTCGTATGGGTTGAAGAACTGATTTTTATCCATACGCTCGAAATCCTTAACGGTATTCAGGTGTTTTTTCACGCTCTTGTCGGTAGGATCATCGTTGAGGTCGCCCATGATGATGATCCTTGCATCTTCATTGATCCCGAATAGTGAATCGGCTATCTGGCGTGTCAGGTCTGCTGCAGCGATGCGCAGGGGCCTGGACCTTTTTTCGCCCCCGCTCCTCGAAGGCCAGTGGTTCACGATCACGTGAAGGGTGTCGCCGTCAAGGATGCCGCTCACCACCAGTTGTGCCCGGGTATTGAAATTTTCGCGTTCGGGGATCTTCAGCTCATGGCTGGCCGAATGCAGCACCCTGAAATATTTGGGCTGATACATGAGAGCCACGTCCATTCCCCGGTAATAGGGCGAATCATAATGTACAAATTTATAATTACGGTCTTTCAGCGCATCCGTGTTGCAAAGGTCGGTGAGTACACCTGCGTTTTCAAGTTCGCAAAGCCCGAGCAGCACGGCGCCATCGGGCGTGTACTGGCCCGTGCCGATCTCTGAAATGACTTTTGCCATGTTGCCCAGCTTTTCAATATATCTCTCGGGGGTCCACCTGTTCTTGCCATCAGGGGTAAACTCTTCATCGGTTACACCTTCCTGATTGATGGTGTCGAAAAGATTCTCGAGGTTGTAAAAAGCAACGCAGCAGAGACGGTATTCTCCGGCATCCTGCGATAGCAGTCTTATGGAAAAAGCTGTTAAAAAAAACAGTGATAAAGTCAGGGTCAATAATTTTTTCATGATCGGTCCGGGTTGTTTTGTAATCTGCAAAATTAATCTTTTTCCCATGCGTATAGGATATTTTGATAAAGGCCGGATTATCCTTTCATGCATAAAAAATTTGTGTATCCCGCTTTCTTCGGGTTTTTCATTGCGGATTTTCGATCGCTGCATCCGGCCGGCTTTTATGCCGGCATTTTTGAGTTGTATATACGAAGGTACGATGATAATAATTCTTACATTTGCCGGGATAATACTTTCCATTCATATCATCATCTATGAAGAATATTACTTTTTATTTAAGTTTTCTGTTCGTGGCCTTCTCTGTTACAGGCTGGTCGCAGGAGGATACCATCCCTGCTCAGGAGATCATGCCCTTGCCGACTTTCAACATGTCGGAAACCGAACTGGAGGGATATGGCCAGAGCCAGGATGTGTCTGGATTGCTGATGGCTTCAAGGGATATTTTCGAGTCAACGGCCGGTTATACTTTCGGCTCCGCCAGGTATCGGATCAGGGGTTACGATACCGAGAACACAACTGTGCTGATCAACGGCATCAGGGTGAACGACCCGGAATCGGGACGGGCATACTGGGGTTCATGGGGAGGCCTGAACGATGCATTGCGCAACCAAACGGTTTATACAGGGATCAATGCTTCAAAATACGATTTCGGCGGCATCGGGGGCATGACCAATATCCACACACGGGCATCGAATTACGGAAAGGGGCTGAAGGTAACATACTCCATGGCAAACCGCTCCTACCGGAACCGCTTTATGGTGCTGTATTCGACCGGCATGACCGACAAGGGTTGGGCACTAACAGTATCAGGTTCACGCAGGTGGGCTGAAGAAGGATATGTGCGTGGTACATTCTATGATGCATGGAGCTATTTTGTCTCAGCAGAAAAAAAGATCAGTAATAAACACAGCATCGGGCTTACGGCATATGGTGCACCGAATAAAAGAGGAATGATGGGCCTTGCCGTGGAAGAAGCCAATATGCTGTCGGGCGACAATTTCTATAATCCCAACTGGGGCTATCAGGATGGTGAGGTTAGAAATGCCCGGGTGGGTAATTATCACCAGCCTATGTTTATGCTGAGTCATTACTGGAACGTTTCGTCCAAAACAAATATCCAGTCTACTTTCTATTATAACTTTGGCAGGGGAGGAGCCACCGCGCTGAACTGGACGGAAACTGGCGACCCGCGACCCGATTACTACCGCAACCTGCCGGGTTACGCCTTGGCGGGAGGGGATGTGGCAAGATATGAGTACCTTACCAGGATGTGGCAGCAGGATGAGGCTTTCCGGCAGCTAGATTGGGATCATATGTATTTTGCCAACAGCAAATTCCTGAGCACAATTTATAATGTAGATGGTATACAAGGGAATAACGTTACCGGATACCGCTCAAAGTATATTATAGAAGACCGCCGTAATGACAAAAGCCAGCTTGGGTTCAACATGAACCTGGCTACCGAGATCAGTAAGCATCTGGATATAACAGGCGGCCTCGACCTTTCATGGTATAAGGGGTTTCATTTTAACGAGGTCGTTGACCTGCTGGGCGGTGAATTCTGGCTGGATATCGACAAATATGCCGACCAGGAAGGGACCAGCATTTACTCTGATGAATCGCAGAATGATTTGAGAAACCCCAACCGGCTGGTGCGTGTAGGCGACAGGTACAGCCATGACTATACAGCCAACGTAAACAAATACGGTGGTTTTGCCCAGGCAGCATTTACATACAGTAAAGTTGATTTTTATGCCGCTGCCAATGTCTCCTATACCGAGTTCTGGCGTACGGGAAATGTGCAGAATGGCAGGTTCCCGGATAATTCATTCGGTGATTCCGAGAAAAAACAGTTTACCAATTATGGCCTCAAGGCCGGTGTGGTATACAAGATAGATGGCCGGAACTTTATCACTGCCAATGGCGAATACGGCACCAGGGCTCCCTTCTTCCGGAATTCTTATGTGTCGGTAAGGACAAGGGATTATACCGTAAACGATCTGCAGAGTGAAAAGATCCTTTCAGGAGATATAAATTATAATATCAGAGCCAGCAAGATAAAAGGCCGGCTTAGCTTATATTATACAAAATTTACGGATCAGACCTGGGCAAGAAGTTTTTACCATGAAGACCTGAGGACCTTTGTCAACTATGCGATGACAGGCGTTGATAAAGTGCATGCAGGCATGGAGCTTGGCGTGGAGGTGAATATTACCACAGCCCTGGTGGCTTCCGTTGTATACGGACGCGGGCAGTTCATCTATGATTCAAGACCCCTGGTCACCATCACCGAAGATAATAATGCGGAAGTCCTGGCAGAAGACCGTACCGTTTACCTCGAAAACTATTTTGTGGGCGGAATGCCCCAGACCGTGGGTTCTGTCGGGCTTAAATACAATGCCAGCAGGTTTTGGTGGCTGGGCGTCAACCTGAATTACTTTGACGATATTTATCTTGATATCAACCCCGACAGACGGTCGGCAGAAGCCGTGGCAGGATTTTCGCAGGATGATTACCGCGTAAAGGAGATCCTCGACCAGGAAAAACTGGATCCGGGCTTTACCGTCGATCTTTTCGCCGGCAAATCATGGAGAATAAACTACAAATACTTTATCGGACTCAGCCTCAATGTCAGCAATGTCCTGAATAACCAGGGCCTTGCCATCGGAGGATTTGAGCAGTTGCGATATGACCGTGGCGATATCGACAGGTTTCCGCCTAAATATTTTTACCTTTTCGGCACACAGTATTTTCTCAATATCAACTTCAGGTTTTAAAAGGATTCATAAACTAAGTACAACATAATTCTCAGATGAAAAAGATTATTGCAATATTTGTCATGATGGTTTCGGTATCACTCCTCACCGTTACCTTTAACGGATGTGTTAAACAGGATTTTGACCAGCCTCCAATTGGGATGATCCCGGTAGGGGAAGTGGTGAGCATTGCACAATTGCGGCAAATACATGCCGACAGCGGAGCCTACTTGTTCAATTCCGATTATTCACTCTATGCCACTGTGGTGATGAGCGAATCGAGCGGTAATATATACAGGAGCGCCTATCTGCAGGATACCAGCGGTGCCATCAACCTGTATATGAAAAATCCGGGCGGGTTGACCCTGGGCGACAATATCCGCGTGTATCTGAAAAATTGTGAGCTTTCCACCTACGGAGGCCTGCTGCAGATTGCCAATGTGGATAATGATTCCAATATCGTGATCCTTTCGAACGGTAATTTCCTTCAACCCATGACCGTAACCATTGCTGAGCTCAATGATGCCATGGAAAGCGGGAATTTTGTTCAGTATGAATCACACCTGATCCGTTTCGATTCGGTGCAGTTCAGTGTCGGCGACCTCGGAAAAACCTATGCCCCGGCTGATGCCTATGGTGAACGTTACCTCGAAGACTGCGATTTTAATTCGGTGATGGTGCGTACAAGCAGTTATGCCAGCTTTGCTGGCAAACCGCTTCCGGAAGGACGGGGTCCGCTGACGGCCATCGCCGGGAGATATAACAATACCATTCAACTTATGATCCGTTCAACGGATGAGGTTCAGTTAAACGGACCGCGCTGCGGAAGTGGTGGCAGCGGGGTTACGGCCATCGACGAGGATTTTGGCGACCAGCAGAACAACGTTGACATCATTATTGACGGTTGGCTGAATGTGGCCCTGGAAGGTTCGAGAAGGTGGCAGGGGAAGTCTTTTCAGGATGAATTATACGCCCAGGCAACTTCCTATAACTCGGGTGAAGCAAATGAATGCTGGCTGGTTACTCCGGGCATTGACCTTGATGCCATGACACAGGCTCTGGTAAGTTTCGAAACTGCCCAGGCATTCTGGGAACATGACGGTTTGTCGGTGCTCATCTCCACTGATTTTAACGGGGCCAATATCAACGGAGCCACCTGGACGGAACTTGAATGCACCATTGCCGGCCAGAGTGATCCCTATCATACATGGATCCCCAGTGGCAACATCGAACTTTCCTCCTATTCAGGTACTGCTTATATTGCTTTCAGGTATACGGGCAGCGCACTGAACGGAAACACCACTTCATACCGGGTGGATAACGTGAAAGTTTGGGATGAAGGCAAATAAGGCGTAAAATGCCAGCCTGCTGCCCGAATGGGATGATTGTCGGTTCCAATAAAGGTATGTCATCCCCATAATAAATGGCCCTGAAAGAATGGTGGGAATTGTGGCCTGTATTTGGATATTTCGTAAATTGCATTATATTTACCTGTAAATATATAGAATATGTCAGAACGTCTGGTGATCACCCCGACATATAATGAGAAAGAAAACATTGAAAAGATTATCCGTAAGGTCTTCTCGCTTGATTTGGAATTTGATGTGCTTATTGTTGACGACGGCTCACCGGATGGCACTGCAGACATCGTTAAAGACCTGATAAAAGAATTTCCGGGGAGGTTGTTTCTCGAAGAGCGACGTGGTAAGCTCGGCCTTGGAACGGCTTATATACATGGGTTTAAATGGGCGTTGGAGCGAAATTATAAATATGTTACCGAGATGGATGCCGATTTTTCACATAACCCGGAAGACCTTCCGCGACTGTATGATGCCATTATCAAAGAGGGAGCCGATGTGGCGGTTGGTTCACGCTATTGCAACGGGGTAAGCGTTGTAAACTGGCCCATGGGACGCATCCTCATGTCGTATTATGCATCTGCCTACGTACGCATGATCACCAGGCTCAAAGTCAGGGATACCACGGCAGGCTTTGTCTGCTATTCAACAAAGTTCCTTTCATCACTCAATTTTGAAAGGATCAGGTTTATCGGGTATGCCTTTCAGATCGAAATGAAATACCTTGCCTGGAAACTCGGCTTTAAGATCGTAGAGGTTCCTATCATATTTATCGACCGCACGGAAGGTACTTCCAAAATGAGCTCCAGCATTTTCAAGGAAGCGATTTTCGGGGTTATGAGTTTGCGGTTTAAAAACGTGAAAAAAATCCACCGGAAACCTTCCTGATTGCTTTAACCATCAATCTTTTGTAATTTAGCATCATGAATAAGGCTTATTTCATAAGAAATGCCATTGTGGTGAATGAAGGGATGGTGTTTGGCGGAGGGGTTTATCTGGTAAACGGCATCATCAGCATGGTATTCATGAACGGCGATGAACCGACCGTACCCGAAGGTGCTGAAGTGATTGATGCATACGGGCTCCACCTGATCCCGGGTGTGATCGACGACCAGGTACATTTCCGTGACCCCGGCCTTACACATAAAGCGGATCTTTATACTGAGAGTAAGGCTGCCGTGGCAGGCGGGATCACCTCTTTTATGGATATGCCGAATACTGTCCCGCAAACACTCACACAGGAGCTTCTTGAGGAAAAGTATCAGGCAGCGGCTGAAAAATCACTGGCCAATTACTCCTTTTACATGGGAGCGTCAAATGATAACCTTGGCGAGGTGCTGAAGACCGACCCGTCAAGGGTCTGCGGGGTCAAGGTTTTTATGGGTGCCTCAACCGGAAATATGCTTGTAGATGATCCGGATGTTCTCAGGCAGATCTTTTCTCAATCCCCGGCACTGGTTGCCGTGCATTGTGAGGATGAGGAAACCATCAGGGAAAATCTAAGGATCATGGGCGAACGATTCGGAGATGAGATTCCGCTGGATTATCATCCGCTGATAAGGTCCGAAGAGGCTTGCTACCGTTCTTCTTCACTGGCCGTTGAAATGGCTGCGAAATACAACACGCGCCTGCATGTGCTGCACCTGTCGACAGCCCGTGAACTCGACCTTTTCGATAACAGTCTTCCGCTTGAGAAAAAGCGGATCACTGCCGAGGTTTGTGTCCACCACCTCTGGTTTCACGATGCCGATTATGAAAGGCTGGGAATGCTGATCAAGTGGAATCCTGCCATAAAAAGTATGGACGATCGCGATGCCTTGCTTAAAGCTTTGCTCGATAATAAAATAGATGTGGTAGCAACCGATCATGCCCCCCATACACTGGAAGAAAAATCGCAGTCATATGTAAAGGCCCCTTCCGGAGGGCCATTGGTGCAGCATGCCCTGCCGGCCATGCTCGAGCTTTATCATAAGGGGGTGATCAGCTTCGAAAAGGTGGTTGAAAAAATGTGCCATGCTCCGACAAAATGCTTCAGAATAAAAAACCGTGGCTTTGTCAGGGAAGGCTATGCCGCCGACCTGGTGCTGATCGACATGAATGATCCCTGGAAGGCGGATAAGGACAATATCCTCTATAAATGCGGCTGGTCGCCATTCCGGGGGCAGCTCTTCCGTTCCCGTATTACACACACTTTCGTGAACGGAAAACTCGTATACCAACAAGGCGTTTTTGATGAGTCGGTACGGGGAGAAAGATTGTTTTTTGAATAATTTTGCTTAAAAAATATGCCTGCAAAAGGTTTCAGGTATTTTGAACAAAAGGCAGGTTGCAGTGATGAATGGATCCTTTATATGCTTCATCCGGAAAAACATAAAGCTTTAGAATGATGAAAAAAATATTGTTGTTAGTTCCCCTGCTTACATTGATGGCATGCGGTCCCAGGCTTGAAAAGGTTATAGAAGATACCCATCCCGACGGAACAGTCCGGCTCATCGTATATTATCAAACCGTTGATGGCTTCAGGGAAAAGGTCAAGGTAGAGGCGTTCTATGAAAATGGCACTAAACGTTACGAAGGTGAGTTTTCTGATGATAAGCGCAATGGTTTCTGGGTATATTGGTATGATAACGGCAATAAATGGAGCGAAGGCTATTTCAGTGATGACCTGCGTGATGGTTTTGGGGTCGCATGGCATAAGAACGGCCAGAAACATTTTGAAGGCAGCTACGACAAAGGGGTCAGGATTGGTGTCTGGCGTTTTTGGGATGAAGATGGCTTACTGGTGAAAGAAATCGATTATGATGAAGGTAAGTAGCATGCACAGACAATGCTGATAAGCATGTGATAAACCTTTATCAGTTACCCCCTGTTATGGGTCAGCAGGGTTTTCCCATTAATAATCATTCCTGTGAATATTGCCGGGTTCAGAACTTGAATTTCTTGAGGCGTTCGATCACCCTGCGTTCTTTTTTTGTGGGCCTTCCGCTGCCGCGACCCCTGTTTTCAATATTCAATTCCTGCCTGATCTTTTGCTTGTCGTATTCTTCGCGGGGTGTGAGGTCCTCCATGTAATCGGGAACCAGCCTGGCGGCCACCCGGTTTTGCAGGCAGCTTATTACCCTGACGGTTTTGGTGAAAGTGGTTAGCGATACTTTGATGATATCGCCTTCTTTTACCTCACGCGAGGCCTTTACACTTTGTCCGTCGATCTTCACCTTCCCCCCTTTACAGGCATCCGCGGCAAGGCTCCGGGTTTTAAAAACCCTGACGGCCCACAACCATTTGTCGACACGTACACTTCCCATTATTTTTGTCTGAAATACAGGCTGATGGTTACACCGGTAAAGGGAAATTCCTTCCTCATCTGGTTTTCGAGGAACCGCTGATAGGGTTCTTTGATATATTGGGGGAAATTGCAAAAAAAGACGAATGCAGGATAGGCAACCTTGAGTTGTGTTACATATTTGACCTTTATGCGTTTGCCCTTGGCCACGGGTGGCGGGTTCCTTTCGATCAGCGGCAGAATGAACTCGTTTAAACGGGCAGTAGGGATTCTTTTCGAGCGGTTTTCATATACCTTTCCGGCCGCTTCCAGCACTTTCAGCACACGCTGTTTTTCTGTTACAGAGGTGAAAACCACCGGAATGTCGGTGAATGGGGCTGTTCTTGACAGTAAGGCTTCCTGGTATTCGAGGTGTGTATTGGTTTGCTTATCGATCAGGTCCCATTTGTTTACGACCAGTACCAGTCCCTTCTTGTTCTTTTCAACAAGGCTGAGGATGTTCAGATCCTGCTGCTCTATGCCGTCGGTGGCATCCAGCATCAGTATGCAAACATCGGCACTTTCTATGGCCCTGATTGAACGCATTACCGAATAAAATTCAATGTCTTCGCTTACTTTGCTTTTTTTCCTGAGTCCGGCCGTGTCGACAAAGAGGAATTCCTGCCCGAAACCTTTAAAGGGGATGTAGATCGAATCGCGGGTGGTGCCGGCGATGGGGGTGACAATATTCCTTTCAACACCGATTAGGGTATTGATCAGGCTTGACTTACCCACATTCGGCCTGCCGATCACGGCGTATTTCGGGAGGTTGGTTTCGGGAACATCCTCATAAGTGAAGTGCTTTACAACTTCATCGAGCAATTCACCTGTGCCACTGCCATTGATTGATGAAAGCGCAAAAACGTTACCCAGCCCGAGTGCATAAAACTCACCGGTATTGTGCATGCGGGCAACATTATCGGCTTTGTTTACCACCACAAAAACCTTTTTTTTAACGCGGCGGAGCAGGTTTGCTATTTCTTCATCCAGACCGGTGAGTCCGTCTTTAACGTCGACCATGAATATGATCACGTCGGCTTCGGCTATGGCCAGGTCGACTTGTTTGCGGATCTCTTCTTCAAAAATATCTTCCGATCCGACTACATAACCACCCGTATCGATCACGGAAAACTCGATGCCGTTCCAGTCGGCTCTTCCATAGTGCCTGTCGCGCGTAACGCCGCTGGTCTCTTCAACGATGGCTTGCCGGGTTTTGGTGAGCCGGTTGAAAAAGGTTGATTTGCCCACGTTGGGCCGGCCAACTATAGCGAGGATGTTAGGCATGGGGTGTTTTTTTTGGCAAAGATAGGGATAAAATAGGGTTGCCAGCCCTATTCATAGCCAAAGCGCTTCAGCTTCCCCGCATCATCCCGCCAATCCTTAACAACCTTTACATTGACTTCCAAAAAGACTTTTTTTCCGATAAACTCCTCAATGTCCTTACGGGCCTGCGTAGCCGTCTTTTTGATGGCTTTGCCTTCGTGCCCCAGAATGATGCCTTTCTGCGTTTCCCGGCCTGTAAAAATATAGGCCATGATATGGACAATATCCTCCTCCTCTTTGTAGCGTTCAACAATTACCTCACATGAATACGGGATTTCCTGCTGGTAATTCATGAATATCTTTTCCCGAATGATCTCAGAAACAAAAAACCGCATGGTCTTGTCTGTGAGCTCATCTTTTGGATAATAAGGCGGCGATTCAGGCAGGGCATCCAAAATGAGCCGGAATAGTATATCGACATTAAAATTGTGCAGGGCAGATAAGGGCAAAACCTTTGCTCCGGGAAGCCTCTCTTGCCATGATTCATGCAGTTGTTCCACTTTTTGCTGATCGCTGAGGTCAATCTTGTTAATGACTATGATAACCGGTGTTTCAGTGTTTTTCAGTTTCGCGGTAATCTCATCTTCTTCCGCCTGCTCATCTGCGGCCGTAATGTAAAGGAAGATATCCGCATCAAGCAGGGCATCGTCAACAAATTTCATCATTGATTCCTGCAGCTTGTATCCGGGCTTCAGGTAACCGGGCGTATCCGAAAAAACAATCTGGTAATCATCCCCGCTTACAATACCCAGGATACGGTGGCGGGTGGTTTGTTTCTTCGGGGTGATAATTGATAACTTTTCCCCCACCAGCTTGTTCATCAGGGTGGATTTGCCAACGTTCGGCTTGCCGATTATATTTACAAAACCTGCTTTATGCCCCATCAAATAAAGAATAATTAAAAAAGATTTGGTGGGGAAGGTACAAAAAATTATCTTTGCAGTCCCTTAAAGGGAAATACTGCGGGGTGGAGCAGTGGTAGCTCGTCGGGCTCATAACCCGAAGGTCGTAGGTTCGAATCCTGCCCCCGCTACAAAGCCAAAAGCCCGACACGAAGTGCCGGGTTTTTCTTTTTATGCTAAGCACCAAGCTTGCTTGAGTGTGAAAGTATGAAAAGAAAAACCCGGTAAAGCGAAGCTTTCGGGCTTTTGGCTTTAGGACGCCCCCCTTTCAGGATCAGCGAGCGCAGCGAGCTAATCCGGCCAATATGTGCAATGCACCTCATCCCCCAACCCTTCTTCCCTCGGCTACCCTCGGGACAGGCTCTCAAGGAGAAGGGGAGCTGAAAAGCGAAGATTCAGGCTTGTGATCTTTGTTAAGCCCCCTGCTGGCGCGCGTTTGCCTAAAAGGGAAAAAGGGCGTATGATGCCATACGCCGGGGTTTTCCTCAGTCGCTGCGCTCCTTCGGAATGACAGAGGGCTTGCGCAAAAGGGAAAAAGGCATGTGTTTTCTGATCGTGGTACCTGGTACGTAATACCTTATATCCGCTGCCGCTCGTATCCAGACGCTGCCAGCGGGGTATTAAATTGCGCGTTTGGAAACGCGCTGACATTTGCACGCGTCAGAGACGCGCGCCAGCGGGGTATAGGGCGCTCTTCAAGGAAGTATCTGGGAAATGCGTATAAATATACCCTAAGTTTATAATTGCAAATATTGAATCAACTGTATTTTCAGGAACATTTATTGTACTATCAAGCCAATCAATTGCTTTTTGCGAACTATCCATCATGATGAGGCAATGCATACTCATCCAACCCGCTGATCTACATAACAGACTGTCTTGATTTGCGGTTATCACCGTTTTATAATATAGCCTTAAACTATCATAGTCATTTCCATTACTTTCTTCTATATTATATAATTCCCTTAAAGATTGAATAGCATGAGGATCTTCCGGAAAGTCGCTAATAATTTCTCTAAAGTTTGAATCAGCTTGACTATAATATCCTGAATCAACATATTCTTTGGCTTCATCATAAAGCACACCAGCTTCTCCTCCATCTTTAACACAATATTGTCCAATATTCCAATATGGATCATAATCATATGAACCATTTGGCACTAAATCTTCTTCAGGATCAAATGTCGAATACCATGCATTACATTCAATATTGTAAATAACTGAGCCATCTACAGCTGGAGGTTCGGGATCAATTATATCATAATAAACCAATTTCACATATGGATCATCTATTGTGGCATTGTGCTCAAAATAATTATACCGTATATCTTCGGGATAGCTACTATATGAGAAATAACAATGTATGGTGTTATCAATAAACTGTTGTGTCTCAGAAATGGAATTTGCATCCTTGTTCCCCATAATCGTAGTCTCACTACTGCCGAATGCAACTACACCATATTTATTGTCATATATATTATTGTTCGATATTTCAGCTCTGCTAAAGAAAATATCGACTGCTCTGCATTCATTTGTAGCATTAGTGCTATAAATTTCATTGGATGCAACAATTTTATCAGCACCAATATTATTACCGGCATGATATAATTCAATCCCATTACATTGATTAATCTCTATTTCGTTATTCTCAATTGAAAAGATCCTATAATCATCAATGCTAATTACAGCTTTATTTTCAGTAGAAAGTGTATTTCTAAATATATTATCTTGAATAACAATTGTGTTTTGATTAGCATCTGGCATTGAAGCAGAAATATATGTATTTAACAGCATATCGTTGTTTTGAACCAATAAATCGCCACCCTGAAAATCAACAGTAAGACTTTGGGTCTCTGGATCTAACCCATCTAAGGTGAGATCTCCGACGTATTCAATATCACTTGCCTCAAATTTAATATTGTCCAATTCAAGTGTATTGCTTTCTCCTATCATTGATCCTTTGAAATCAAAATCAGAAAATGCATAATTCTTTGAGGAGTTGTTAATAAATAAAGTAAAATGAGGTAAGTTCAATGCAGATCTTCT